>JBEVCF010000150.1:0-17276 GCA_040514355.1 Glaciecola sp. | reverse complement strand
GTCACTGATGGATAAGATGCCCGGTATGGGCAATATGTCTGCGCAGATCAAAGAAAAAGCCAATGATAAGCAGTTTAATCAGTTTGAAGCCATCATTAATTCGATGACACCCAAAGAACGCGCGAAACCCGATCTGATTAAAGGTTCTCGTAAAAAGCGTATTGCTGCTGGTTCTGGCACACAGATCCAAGATGTCAACCGCCTACTCAAACAGTTCACTCAGATGCAAAAAATGATGAAGAAGATGTCCGGTGGCGGCATGCAAAAAATGATGGGCAAAATGAAGAACATGATGCCACCTGGTGGTATGCCAGGGATGGACGGTATGCCAGGCGCGGGTGGGTTACCACCGGGTCTAGGTGGTAAAGCGGCCGGTGGTTTGAGCTCAATGTTCAAGAAACGCCGATAAGCAGAGAACACTTCCCTTTCAAATATCTGACAAAAGAGCCATATTGCTGCGCATGATCCTCTCAAGGACGCAGAAATTTGGTTCTTTTTTTGTTTCTTCCGCGATATTGTTTGTATTCACCTAGTAATGTACGTATAATTCGGCGTCCTGCAAATTTGTGCTTAGGTACAGACGTGTAGGATATTTAAGTTAACGGTAACGCTACAACGAGTTTGAGGCATATTATGGTTACTATTCGTTTACAGCGTGGTGGCGCGAAAAAGCGTCCTTTTTATCAAGTAGTTGTTGCAGACAGTCGTCGTGCACGCAACGGTAAGTTTATCGAAAACGTTGGTTTCTTCAATCCAACTGCAACAGGTCAAGCAGAGCGTTTACGCCTAGACCTAGAGCGTGTTGAGTATTGGGTAGGCAACGGTGCAGGTTTATCTGACCGTGTAGCTAGCTTGGTAAAAGAAGCTAAAAAAGCAGCGGCTTAATCACATCGATTTCGCAACTGAATAACGAGAGGTATAGATGAGTCACGCATCTGAGACACTGATTGTTGGCAAAATTGGCGCGCCGTATGGCGTGAAAGGTTGGGTCAAGATCAACAGCTATACTGAAGAGCCAAAGAATATCTTTGGCTACGCCCCTTGGACGCTTGGTGTAGACCAAACGGTTGAGGTGGCACAATGGCGTACGCACAATAAAGCGCTCATCGCCAAGCTAGCGGGAGTCGATGACCGCGATGCAGCAGAAGCGATCAAGAATCTTGATATCGCGATTGCGGCCGAGCAGTTACCCGACTTAGCAGATGATGAATTTTATTGGCGTGAGCTCATTGGGATGCAAGTGATAACCGACAAGGGTTATGACTTGGGCAAGATTAAAGATATTTTTGCTACTGGTGCAAATGATGTGTTGTTAGTCAAAGCCAACACCAATGATGCCTTTGGCCAAAAAGAAAGGTTGTTACCGGTTTTATTTGACCAAGTGATTGTGCAAATAGACAAGGCAGAACAAACCATGACGGTCGATTGGGATCCTGCGTTCTAATGGCAGCAAATACCGACAAGGTGCAACGCTTTAGCATTGTCACTTTGTTTCCAGACATGTTTACTGGGTATTTAAGTCAAGGCGTGATCGGTCGGGCAGTGAAAAAAGGCCTCGTTGAGGTGGATTTTTACAACCCGCGCGATTTTACCCACGACAAACATCGCACTGTCGATGACCGACCCTACGGGGGAGGCCCAGGCATGTTGATGATGGTGCAACCTTTAACAGATGCTATATGTGCAGCCAAAGCGGCAGCAGATGAACAACATACTGTGGTGTACTTATCACCGCAGGGACGACAGCTAAACCATTGTGGTGTAGCCGATTTAAGTCATAAGGGTCACTTAATATTAGTGGCAGGTCGATATGAAGGCATTGATGAGAGGGTGATTGCATCCTTGATTGATGAAGAATGGTCGGTTGGTGATTATGTCTTAAGCGGAGGGGAGCTTCCCGCCATGATCATTTTAGATGCTGTTACGCGCTTACAGCCCAGTGTGCTAGGACATGCGTTATCCGCAGAAGAAGATTCTTTTGCCAATGGATTACTTGATTGTCCACACTACACTCGGCCGGAAGTGCTAGATGGCAAAGCCGTCCCTAGCGTGTTGCTAAGTGGCAATCACGAACATATTAGGCAGTGGCGTTTACAACAGTCGCTGGGTAGAACCTGGCAACGACGCCCTGATTTATTAAACAAGCTAGCTCTGACTGAGGAGCAACGAGTCTTACTCGACGCGTTCATCGCTGAACAAGACTCTGCGCAGCAAGATGACAGTTAACTAGACAAAGAGGTTTATGATGAAAAAAGTAAATCAAGACATCATCAAAAAAATTGAGCAAGAACAGCTCAAAACTGATGTCCCAGCATTTGGTCCTGGTGACACAGTAGTGGTTAAAGTCCGTGTTAAGGAAGGCGATAAAGAGCGTCTTCAGGCTTACGAAGGTGTTGTAATCGCCAAGCGTAACCGTGGCCTACACTCAGCTTTTACCGTACGTAAAATTTCTTCTGGCGAAGGCGTTGAGCGTGTATTCCAAACACACAGCCCAGCAATTGCATCAATCGAATTGAAACGTCGTGGTGCGGTTCGTCGTGCGAAACTTTACTATCTACGTGAGCGTTCAGGTAAATCTGCACGTATCAAAGAAAAGCTTAATTAATTTAAATCTAGCGTTGTTGTTAACTTATTCGAAAAACCCGCCTTGTGCGGGTTTTTTTCTGTCTAAGTTTTATACTTCTGCTAGGCAAATAGTATTAATCTAGCAGGGATGGGGATTAATGCTTGCAGTTGCTTTTAAAAATTGTTAAAAAGTCAATGGTCATGCGGTATGTAGCCTGAATTTCGTAATCATTTCTTTACAATTCGTTACTCTACGTCTCCAGCAACACTAATAATAATAAGACAGCCCTCGAACAATTCGTTGAGTCCATTCGGCTCTGTTTTTACGATTACAATTTTAAGAGAAACACACTCATGTCAAATCAAGTTACTGACAACCTACACGTTTCAGCAGAACACGTTTTAATTACGCCTAGTCAATTAGCCGAGCAACTACCTGTCAGCGCAGAGGCTTTAGAAAAAATCCGCACTGCACGGGGTGTGATTTCCGATATTATCCATGGCAAAGATCATCGCTTACTAGTGGTATGTGGTCCGTGCTCCATTCACGACGTTGAAGCTGCGAAAGAATACGCATTAAAACTCAAAGAACTGCATGAATCCTGTAAAGATACGCTATACATTGTGATGCGTGTTTATTTTGAGAAACCACGCACTACAACCGGTTGGAAAGGTCTCATCAACGACCCACATATTGATGATAGCTTTGATATTGAAACAGGCTTAACCAAAGCACGCGAATTATTAATTTGGTTGGCTGAGTTAGAGTTACCAGTGGCAACCGAAGCACTCGATCCTATTTCGCCACAATACCTAGCGGAACTATTTGCCTGGTCAGCCATCGGTGCCCGTACGTCTGAGTCGCAAACACACCGCGAAATGGCCAGTGGTTTATCCATGCCAGTTGGTTTTAAAAACGGTACCGACGGCTCATTGGGCATTGCAATCAATGCCTTACAATCTGCTGCTTCTGGTCACTCGTTTATGGGGATCAACAAAGAAGGTCAAGTCAGTATTATTAACACGGCCGGCAACCCAGATGGGCATATTATTTTGCGTGGCGGTAAAACACCTAACTACGATTCTGTATGCGTGGCAGATTGTGAAGCGGAATTGGAAAAAGCTGGTTTAACTGCGAGTCTCGTTGTCGATTGTAGTCATGCAAACTCAGCCAAAGACTACCGTCGTCAACCACTGGTTGCGCAGAATGTCTTTAACCAAATCTTAGAAGGCAACCAGTCGATTATCGGCATTATGTTAGAAAGTCACTTAAATGCGGGTAATCAATCAAGCACCGGTAAGAAACCCAGTGAGTTAGAATATGGCGTCTCGATTACCGATGGTTGTATCAATTGGGATGAGACAGCGAAGTTAATTCAACAAGCGCGTGAAAAACTGATCACCGTGTTACCGATGCGTCTAAATAAACGTCAGCAGGCCTAAGTCGATGAGCGATTGGCAAGTACAACTCAACCAGCTGCGAGACCAAATCGATGAACTCGATAGTCAGTTAGTCGATTTACTTGCCAAACGTGCTCAGATAACGACCAAAGTGGGGCAAATAAAATCTGAAACGGGTATGCCCACTTACGTCCCTGAACGCGAGGCGCAGTTAATCGCTTCGCGCAGAGCACAAGCAGAAGCACAAGGGGTGCCTGCTGAGCTGATTGAAGATCTATTACGTCGGATCATGCGTGAGTCATACTTGACACAAAATGCCCAATACCGTTGTGCAACTGAAAAGGGGACAAAGGTTGCTATTCTCGGTGGTAAAGGCGCATTAGGTCGACTGTTTGTCAGTTTATTCGAACGTAGTCATTACGATGTGGTAGTCATTGATAAAGACGAGTGGCCACAGGCTAAGCGTTTACTCAGTGATGTGAAATTGTGTGTGGTTGCGGTACCCATCAAACAAACGATTGACGTAATTACTACCCTGGATTACTTGCCAGAAGATTGTGTCTTAGCTGATATCACTTCCACTAAAGCCCAACCTTTACAAGCTATGCTCGACGTACATCCAGGCCCAGTGGTCGGTTTACACCCTATGTTTGGTCCAGATGCACCTGGTATGGTCAAGCAAGTCGTCATCATTTGTGAAGGTCGTTACCCCGAGCGTTATCAATGGCTCATAGAGCAAATGCTGACTTGGGGGGCGCAGTTACACTACAGTGATGCGTCGATGCATGATGAGTCGATGGCTTTTATTCAAGTCATGCGTCATTTCACCAGTTTTGTTTACGGTGGACACCTCGTCAAAGAGAACCCTGATTTAGCTACATTGATCGCTCATAGCTCGCCGATATATCGCCTAGAGCTAGCCATGGTAGGGCGATTGTTTGCCCAAGATCCGAATTTATACGCCGATATCATCATGGATAATTCAGAGAATCTGGCTTTATTAAAACGCTTTCACGAACGTTATGCCGAGGCCCTGACTTTGTTTGAAAACCATGATAAACAACGTTTTGTGGCGCAATTTTCAGAAATCAGTAAGTGGTTTGGTGAGTATGCCAAAACGTGCCTACAAGATAGTAAGCAACTTTTATTGAAAGCCGATGATGACAGGATGCTACGCAAAAAATAGTCTGTTAAAACGACGTATGAACAGGATTTGCGACGAATAAATCAACCGCTATTTATGTCGGTAACGAACGGGTGTTGTGGCTTCACACATAGGGCGTTAATCTTGTGGTATGTTAACCAAACGTCTTGGAAGACGGGCTCGCCAACCGGTTAAGATCTCATAACAAACGGTGTGTTTCCATTGCACCAAATCACGGGGATCAATCCATTGATCTCCTTGACCACCCATTAGCACCACTTCATCACCTAAAGCGACATCGCTAAGATGCGACACATCTACCATCATTGCATCCATGGCATTACCACCGACTACTGGGCACTGTGTTCCGTGGATCAGCACATAGCCGTTGTTACGGACTCTTGGGTACCCATCGCCATAGCCTATTGGTAGGACGGCAATACGCATGGGGGCCGTTGCGGTAAAATGCATGCCGTACCCGACTTTATCACCTATCTGTAATTCACGTAGGGTCGTGATCTGGCATTTAACGCTTAATACCGGTTTTAAACCTGGATATTGATGGCACACTAATGATGGATAAACGCCCGTAGCTAAGATGCCAGTCCGTACCATGCTAAAGTGTGCTTGAGGTAAATCTAATACGCCACCGGTATTGGCCATATGTACTAGAGGTATTTGTATATTGATGCTTGCTAGAGCATCTAACACTTGGTTAAACCGGGTTAGTTGTAATTCTGCAAAGCTTTTATCCGCCTCATCTGACATGGCAAAATGACTCATGATCCCTTCAAGCTGTAAGGTATCACAGTGCGACGTAATATATTGAATCACCTCTATAGCCTCTGTCCAACGGACGCCCCAACGGCTCATGCCGGTGTCTATTTCAATATGTACAGGGACGCAGGGAATATCGTGTTGATTCACCAAGTGCTGATAAAGTTTGGCTTGTGCGATACTGTTGATACACAAGGTCATGTTTAACGCCAAAGCCGCTTCCATTTCCGCCATGCTCGGTTCTCCAAACAGCAATATCGGGGTATGGATATTTGCGTCACGTAACGTCACCGCTTCACCAATGGTTTCGACCGAAAGATAGTGATAACCTGCGCGTATCGCCTCACGGGCCATCAACACACTACCGTGTCCGTAAGCGTTGTCTTTGACAACATATAGCCGCTTGAGCGATGTAGGTAAGCGCTCAGAAATGATGCGAAAGTTTTCACGTAATTGCCCTTGGTCTATCTCAACCCATGCACTACGGATGTCTTTTAGGTGCTCAAATGACATCAATCTGCCCCCGGTGGCCATAACGACAAACCAATATCAGGCCGGTAATAACTATTGGAACATTGAATCTGCGCTAAGCGCTGATACGCATCAACTAGGGCACGGTTGAGATCGGTCCCGTAACCGTTCACATCCAAGAGTCGATGACCATCAGCAAGGACTTCATGTTGTGTTCCCGTTACCTCATTTAACCAAATATGATCGCGATCAGTCGGTAAATGCACTGGACATGCAGGACCTGTGACTTCTAAAAAAGGATAGCCATAGCCAGCTAATGTAATTGAACAGCCAAACGGAATATCGGATTTGAACTTAGGCGTGAATTCAAAACTGGGATCGATCACCGCCTGCAACATATCTAGCGGGTTATGCAACATGTGCATAATAATAGGGCCACACATCACTCCCAAACGCGCATTGTATTCAATGACCGACCACTGTTCATCCTTCATCATTGCAGTGACCTGCAATGGTCCAGTGTACTGTGTGCGTGTTAACCAGTCTTGTAGCGGCCCAATTAATGCTGCACACAAGCCATATTTATCATAGGGATCTTGTTCCACGATCCCCCCTAAAGGAGCACCTGCAATTTTGCCCATATTGCCCGCAAAGGCGCGTTTGTATTCTTGATTAGTAATAAGTGAGGTGACTTTACCACGATTGACAAATACGATATGTCCGGCCTCTTTGTGTCCCATATATTCTTGAAAAAAGACGCCTTCGGCATAGTCTATGCGGTCTAACCAACTGCGCGTATCCGCAGTCGTTTCACACACAATAGTATGAATGGGACTCGTAGGGGAACATAGCGTATTTTTGATCACGTAAGCTTGGTCGTGGGTATCTAAAAAGGCTTGTGCATCAAGGCGATTATTGGCCACGAAAGAGTGTGGAAAACGAATGCCTACTGCACTGCCGATCTGTTGTGCAAATGCACGATCTCTTTCGATCTGCAAAGCTTCACCGCTGGGACAAAAGATAGCAATACGCTCTTGTAAGGTTGTAGCCCATGGCTGCGTGGCCCAATCAATCGACATCGGGATCATGATGTCACAAGGGTAGTCTTCTAACAAAGCCAGTGGGTCAGGGTAGTGTTGCGCAGTAAAAGCCATTGAGGCTTGACTAGGGCCATAATGTGCATAGTCACGGTTCAGCCAAGTAACACATTCTGCTCCTGCTCGCTGTAAAGTAACCGCCAAACCATGGGTAAATGCACCTACCCCGATCAATAGTACTCGCATGATTGTACCTTTTTATCTAGGGTGAAGGTGAAGGCATAGGTCGCAGTGACGCAAGCATTTTTTCTAGTGCGGTCACTTTTGCTTTTAAATTTGCATTGCGTTGTTCAAGAATCGCAATCTTATCATTGAGTACAGCATTCGCATCTTGTGAGCCAAGTAAGCCTTGTTTAATGCCTTCTAACTCTAGGTTCACTGCCAGAATTTCATTTTGAGTCGCTGAGAAATCGTTTTGTAGCGCATCGAACTTTTTGTCAACTTGTTTAATGCTTTTATCAAGCTTACCACGCGCCGACTTATCTGTAGAAGCTTGTTTGTTGACGAGTGCCTCTAGATCTTGAATGTCTTTCTGGTTACGACGCCAGGCACTGGCCCACAATTTATCCATTTGTTCCCAAAGCGCATCTGCGCGGTTGGATAACTCAGTGACTTTGACTTGTAAAGCAACGGTAGAGTTGCCCATTTCTTCACCGGTGGCCGATAAACGGTTTTCCAAGTCGGTGATCCGTTGTTCGGCAGCCGAAAGTGCCATTATTTGCTGTTGTCCTTGCCAAAACAAATAGCCAGCAGCACCACTTGCAACGAGTGCGAGCAAGAGTGCAAAAACCGTCATTCCTGATGAAGAGGGTTGTGGCGATGAGGGGGAAGGTGTACCAGTAGATTTAGGCACGATACGGTCATTATCTTGAATAACAATATTGGGAACTTCATCAAAAGAACGGTTAGTCATCTTTATTTTTATCCGTTATTTGCGACTGTGGCGCGAAACTTAAAGCGAACATTATATTGTATAATAGCCTAAATTGCAGGGCCTTAACCAGTGTTTGTTATACAAATGGGTCAAGCCCTGCCTGCTTAAATAAAACTCAAGGTTGCCGACACGGCTTTGTGCCATTTTTGTAATAAAGCGTCCCTTTGTTCACTTGAAAGTTGAGGGGTAAAGGTCCGGTCGATGTGCTTGTACTGCAATAAACTGGCTTGATTTTCATACCATCCTACCTGCAAACCAGCCAAGTACATCGCACCTAATGCAGTCGATTCCATAATAGTCGGACGTTGCACGGTTACATTTAACATGTCTGCTAAATACTGACACAACCAATCGTTGGCCACCATACCGCCATCAACCCAAACGGCATGAGCCGGTATCGAATCGGCCGACATAGCCGCAAGCAAGTCACAAGTTTGAAAACAGACTGCTTCTAATGCTGCGCGGGCTAAATGTGCTTCGGTGGTCCCACGGGTCATACCATATAATGCTGCTCTAGCGTCGGCTTCCCAATGTGGGGCACCCAAACCAGCAAACCCTGGTACCATGAAGACGCCGTGATCATAAGGTAAGCTTTCTGCCAACGCTTGCGTATCCCTGGCATGAGCAATCACTTTGATCCCATCACGCAACCATTGTACGTTGGCGCCAGCGGTAAATATGGCGCCCTCTAGCGCATAATAAGTTTCACCATTTAGGGTGTAACCAACCGTGGTGAGTAGCTTGTGTTGTGAGATTTGTGGCTCTTTTCCTGTATTGAGTAAGGCAAAACAGCCCGTACCATACGTTGATTTGAAATCCCCTGCAGCAAAACAGCATTGGCCGAATAACGCAGCTTGTTGGTCACCTGCTACGCCATTGATGGGCAATGATAAAGGTAATTCAGGATGAGTGATGACGCCGTAATCATCTGCACATTCTTTGATTTCGGGTAACATGCGTTGAGGTACGCCAAACCATTCGAGTAGTTCTGTGTCCCAATCCAATGTATGAATATTAAACATATTCGTTCTGGATGCGTTGGTCGTGTCTGTTGCATGGACGCGACCACGCGTTAAGTGCCATATTAGGAACGTATCTACAGTACCAAAGAGCAACTCACCTACTTCTGCTTGTGCACGCGCATCAGGCACATTGTCCAAAATCCAAGCGATTTTTGTCGCTGAAAAATAAGGATCGAGTAACAAGCCTGTCTTGGCGGTAATGCTTTCCACATAATCTTGATTTTGGGCACAAAACTCACTAGTGCGACGGTCTTGCCACACAATCGCATTGTATACGGGTTCACCGGTGTATTTATTCCATACGAGCGTTGTTTCACGTTGATTAGTGATCCCGACGGATAACACTTCGATGTTTTGCTCCGTGGCGAAGTGCATCACGGCTGTTGTTGCTTGTATGGTTGTGGCTAATATGTCTTTGGGGTTGTGTTCGACCCAGCCTGGCTGAGGGTAAATCTGTGGGAATTCGAATTGTTCTGAATGTAATATGCTACCATCTTTGGCAAATAAAATTGCTCTTGATGAGGTTGTGCCTTGATCAATGGCGATGATTGCTTGCGTCATTTCCTATCTCTTATGGTGTTATATCTTATTGTTATATGCCATTCCATTTACAGTGAATGGTTATACCATGGTATTAGATTTTATGGAACGAAAATTCAGTTTTGGAAGTTAAATAAACATAAAAAAACGCTGTCTATTTAACCATAGTAAAACCGGTTTAATAGACAGCGTTTGGATGTTGATGAAAGCTTGTTTATTGTTGTGATGCAGCTATTGCTTGTGCCACATCAGCAATGATATCGTCAATGTGTTCAATACCGACTGAAATACGGATTAAACCGTCACTGACACCGGCACTCGCGAGTTCTTCTGGACTGAGTTGACGATGCGTCGTTGAAGCGGGATGACACGCAAGTGATTTGGCATCACCAATATTGACTAAGCGCAGGATCATTTGTAAGGCATCAATAAATTTGCCGCCCGCCACTTTAGGATCTTCGGCTTTCAATCCAAAACTAATAATACCAGACGCTTTACCGCCAGTTATCTTTTTGCACGTTGCATGATATGGGCTATCAGGCAAACCAGCATAGTTAACCCATTCAACCGCAGGATGCGCAACCAGATATTCAGCCAGTTTTTGGGCATTTTCACAGTGACGCTCCATCCGCAGAGGCAAAGTTTCCAGACCTTGTAGTAATAAAAATGCACTTTGTGGTGAGAGCGCAGCGCCAGTGTTGCGCAATGGTACTACGCGGCAACGACCGATATATGCAGCCGGCCCTAAGGCTTCAGTGTACACCACACCGTGATAGGACGGGTCAGGCTCGTTAAGGAGAGGGAAGCGCGCTTTATTCGCTACCCAGTCAAATTTGCCTGAGTCAATGATCACCCCTCCGATGGTCGTGCCATGCCCACCGATATACTTAGTCAGCGAGTGGATCACGATATCGACGCCGTGTTCTATCGGACGACACAGTGCAGGTGTCGCTACCGTGTTATCTACAATAACCGGGATCCCATGCTTGTGTGCTAAATCAGATAACGCTTTTAGATCGACAACATTGCCCGCAGGGTTGCCAATTGATTCACAAAATACCGCTTTTGTATTTTCATCAAACAACGCTTCAATAGCGTCTAAATCATCAAATGACGCCATACGCACATCGACACCTTGACGCGGTAAAGTATGTGCAAATAAGTTGTAGGTACCACCGTATAGTTGACTCGTACTGACAATATTGTCACCGACTTGGGTTAAGGCTTGAATCGCATAAGTGATTGCCGCCATACCAGAAGAAACACATAATGCGCCAATACCGCCTTCAATCGCAGCCATACGCTCCTCAAGGACAGATGTCGTTGGGTTCATGATGCGGGTGTAAATGTTCCCTGCAACTTTTAAATCAAACAAGTCAGCACCGTGTTGAGTATCATCAAAGGTGTAAGATGTTGTTTGGTAGATAGGTACGGCTGCCGATTTGGTGGTGGCTTCCGCTTGATAGCCGTGATGTAAGACGAGTGATTCAAATTTCATAAGTACTCCTATTTAATGGCATCATCATAACAGTAAAGTGCAACATGCGCCCAGCGCAAGCGTATCGTTTTTAAGCAATTTACAATAATTTTTGATTCTTTTTTATTCCTTATACGTATTTATAAATTTGCGCATAGAATAATGTAAATAATTGGGAATATTCTTATGATTCAAACTATTTTTCTGGGTGGTTTAGGCGTTATTGCTGAAACATCTGAGTTGCATCGCAAGTCATTTAATATGGCATTTCAAGAAATGAAACTACCCGTGTATTGGTCACAAGAAAAATACCAATTGTTACTAAAATACCCTGGAGGTCTCCAGCGCGTTTCTGATTATTTGAGTCGCTACCACCCAGAACATCAGAATATGACGGAAAAAGTGTATCAAGCTAAACAAGAGTATTTTGAATACTTACTACGCTTGGACCATGTTAACGTGCGACCTGGTATTGACACACTGATTTCAGCATCGTTGCAAAAACAAATCAGGCTATTTATCGTATCCACTACGCAAGAGCATGCTATTGTGAATGTACTAAAGGCCTGTAACATACCGTTTGAAGCCATTGAGCGTGTTTTTTCAGCAGACGATATCACCCAGCCCAAACCATCCCCCGATATCTACATTCATGCATGTAGTGTCTTGTCCATTCACCGCGACGATGTTATGGCGATTGAGGATAGTGCTTCAGGCGTGGCTGCGGCATGTAGTGCACTAGTACCTTGCTATGCCTTTCCTGGAGAAAATACCCAATCTGATGATTACAGCAAAGCGGAAGGCGTGCTTGAACGTGCCGATGATATACTCGTAACTAGGCATCTACATACCCGTGCTGGATAGCCAGTTTAACGAGTTCAGTCTGTGATGTAATAGCGAGTTTTTGTCTAATTTGCGTCATGGTATTCGAGACGGTTTTACTCGAAACCGACAACATGTTCGCAATGTCTTGTCTAGTATGCCCCTTGGCAGTAGCAAGAAATACATCAAATTCTCTTGGGGTGAGGATCTGATTAATATTTTTTTGAGGCTGTAAGTTGAGTGTGGCGATTTTCACGGCCGTTTCAGCTGATAAATAGGTTCTGCCAGCCAGAACGGTTTTGATCGCCTCGATCATATCCTCCGGTTCTGAGCGTTTGCTGATGTAGCCACCGCCACCGGATTGTAGGGCTTGATGGATCATGCTGATTTCGTCAAACATGCTAAAAAATAAAATCGCGAGGTGAGGATATCGTTGGTGAATTTGCTTGCCTAGGGTGAGCCCACTCGAGTGTTCTAAATTGATATCTAACACGACTAATTTGACGTCATCGTATTGGTCAAGTAAGGCGAGGGTGTGTTCAGCATCAGCGGCTTCGTTAACCTCATAATCAGGTAACATCATTTTGACTAAACTCGCATAACCGTGGCGCACGACCGCATGATCATCGGTGAAAATAATGCGCATCATGATGCCTCATCTATGTCTGTTGTAACGTGTTGTTTAGGCAAAGTTATATTCACTTTGGTACCCTTAGTTTGACTGTCAATTACACATGTTCCCCCGATGATTTTAGCCCGATAGTGCATTGAAAATAAACCCAGTGAAGGATGATTGCGATTGAGTGAAAAGCCTTGGCCATCATCCGTAATGTTGATATGAAACTGTTTGTTATCATCCGTTATAGTGACGTGTGCTTGAGTGGCTTGTGCATGTTTTAAGATATTGTGTATGGCCTCTTGGACAATGCGATAAATGTGAGTTTTACTTTCAAGAGACCATACTTGTTCATCAAATGGTTTGCTTTGACAGGTAAAACAACCTTGTACGGTTGTCGCTGCAAAACTCGTGTTACACAATTGTTCAAGCCCAGCAGATAGCGAAACATTTTCTAAAATAAGAGGATGTAAGTGCGTGGTCAGGTGTTTTAATGAACGCTGGATCGTCGATGCTTGTTCCTGTAAGAGAGAAATAGTTGTGCGTTGCTCAGCGCTGGTATCGGGTAATTGCGACAGCATATACGTTTGAATTTTAATGCCCGTGACCATCTGCCCAATGTTATCGTGTAGTTCTAGCGCAAGACGCTGACGCTCATCTTCTTGTACGCGAAGCAATGTTTGCTGGAGTTGTTGCAAGCTGTCTTCGTGTTCGTTAAGCGCGGTACCTAAGGCATTAAAATGCGCCATCAGATCATCGATCTCTTGAATATCATTGCCTTCCACTGTGACCTGATAATTTCCATCTTTGAGTGAATCGATACCATCACTGAGTCGCTTCAATGCGCGCAAGCGCGTATTCACAGCATAGCGAACACTGAACAAGGTCAATGTCAGTGCGACTAAAAACATAACAAAGACCACATACACGGTATTGAGCACTTCCTCGAGTTCTTGGTCTTCGGTGCTGCGGATCGACAGCTGTTGTCCATCTTGATAAATGAGCGTAATTTCCCCTTTGTCTAAATCCACGTTGCGTTCAGTGACAAGTAAGTTAAACATATCTTCTGCAGTTGTTTGAGCAGGGGAGTGGTGGTGTACATCAAGATGACGACTGGCTGCGAGAATGTATTTGAGTTGTGCGGGCGTATAAGCTTGTTCGGTCAAAGCATTGGCAAGCAGGAGAGAGGCACGACTTTCTTCTTCAATATCAGCGACGGCTTGTGAGTAGAGTAGACTCGCAAGCACCAAAAACACCCCCAAAAAAACGGTGGTGATAATAATGGTGATTTTCTTGGAAGCATTCATGTTCACAATATTATCACTAGGATTTGAGAACGGGTACCAAATTGTTCCAGACAATTTGTGAACCCGCTACGCGGTTTCTGCGTCCCGCCAATGTTAAGATCGTTAGACATAAAAAAACCACGAAATCGTTAAGACTGCGTGGTTTGTATTTGGTGGAGCTGGCGGGAGTGTCCGCAAAGCCATCCATGGCTTTGCCCCTTCGGGCGCCTACGGCGGTACAAATTGTTCCAGACAATTTGTGAACCCGCTACGCGGTTTCTGCGTCCCGCCAATGTTAAGATCGTTAGACATAAAAAAACCACGAAATCGTTAAGACTGCGTGGTTTGTATTTGGTGGAGCTGGCGGGACTTGAACCCGCGTCCAGAAAGCGTCAACTCTTGGTACTACATGCTTAGTTTGTCTTTTGTTTAACCCTACAAGCTCCGACAAACAGGATCTTTTCAGGCTGGCCTAATACTGTTTCGCGGTTCAGCCTTAGACAAGCTTCCCTCGCTATTCTACTGGGATGACCTCCCGAACCTCAGCTAGTAGAAAGAACTTGAGTGGGAGGGCCTATACAGGTTATTAAGCTGCTAGTGCGTAGTTTTCGTCGTTTGCGACTATTTTTTGCGGCTTTTTAAAGAGGCCAACCGCACCTCTGCATGCACCTCAAGCATCATTGAATCCTGTCGAATCCTAATCAGCCCCGATGTTGTGAATATAGTAGCATATAAATATCGACTTGCATTGAAAAATACTCGTCTTGAGGCATAAATATATTGTTATGCCTTTTTCATCATGCGTTCTTTTTGACGGGCCCAGTCACGATCTTTGATGGTATCGCGCTTGTCGTGTGCCTGTTTTCCTTTAGCTAGATAAATTTCTAATTTTACCCAACACTTTTTCCAATACATCGCTGTAGCCACTATCGTTAAACCTTGGCGGTCGAGACCGCCCATAAGTTGTTCAATTTCACGCTTCTGCAACAGTAATTTGCGGGTGCGAGTCGGATCACAAATGACATGCGTCGAGGCTTGATTGAGCGGTGTGATACTCAGATTGGTGACAAACGCTTCCCCGTTTTTGATGAACACATAACTATCGGTCAGGTTGACTTTGCCCGATCGAATACTTTTGACTTCCCAGCCTTGAAGCTCAATGCCTGCCTCAAATTTGTCATTGAGATGAAATTCGTGGCGCGCTTTTTTGTTTAACGCAATGGTTGAACTTGTATTATTTGATTTTTTCTTCATAGCAATAGTGTACCTATTCTCAACGCAATATGAAATGCGTGTTCGCTTGTATATCGGGATGAATTTTCAAAATCAAAGTGTTTGCACATATATAAAAGTGTTCGCAGGCATATAAAAGTGTTCACACACATATAATGGCTTTCATGTTAGAATAATAAGCAGAGTAAAAAGAGTTGTGAAGAAACATGGCTGAAGTGAAAAAAAGTGCATTGGTACCATACAGTGCAAAAATGATGTATGACCTGGTCAATGACGTTAACAAGTATCCTGAGTTTTTACCTGGGTGCGTCGGCAGTGATGTACTCGAACACAGTGATACCCATATGCTGGCCGCGCTACACATTGCCAAGGCTGGGATCCGCCATACGTTTACCACTCGCAATACCTTGATCGAGAATAACCGCATACAGATGTCATTAGCTGATGGCCCATTCAAACACCTCAGTGGAGGGTGGACATTTACTGAACTGGACGAGTATGCCTGTAAGATTGAATTACATTTACAATTTGAGTTCACCTCTAGGATCGTCGCGTTGGCCTTTGGCAAAATTTTTAATACCCTTGCTAACAGCATGGTCGATGCGTTCATTCAACGTGCAAAAGAACAAACCAAGGAAGTATCATGAACAGCATCGAAGTCGTTTATGGCACACCCGAAAAACAAGAAATCAAAACGCTTACCGTCCCTGATGAAACGACAGTTGAGACGGCGATTGGCCTGTCGAATATTCAGCAGACCTTTCCCGAAATTGATTTGACTGAGAATAAGGTCGGCATTTGGAATCGGACATGCCGGTTGAGTGATGTAGTCAAAGACGGCGATCGCATTGAAATATACCGTCCTTTAATTGCCGATCCTAAGGAAGTGCGCCGACTTCGCGCCGAGAAAGCAAAAGCCGAGGGCCGAGCAGACCGCGTCACAGGTGGTCGTGCTAGAGCTCGAAAAACCGAAGCAGAATAACCCCATAAAGACGAGTTTGTTTAAACTACCTTCAGTATTTACGTCTTGTTAATCCTGTCGTAGCCAAAATTTTGGCTGATATTTCTTCGATGGAATAGCGTGTTGAATTGAGAAAAGGGATCCGTTCTTTGCGGTACAAATTTTCAACCTCACGCAATTCCATGCGACATTGTTGCATCGACGCATAACGTGAATTGGCTCTGCGTTCAGACCGTATTTGTTGCAAGCGGTGTGCGTCAATAGTTAACCCAAATACCTTTTCTTTGAAACGTTTTAATGCGGGATTGAGTTTGAGGACATCCCCCATGTCTTCTTCTGTGAATGGGTAATTGGCAGCTTTAATCCCGTATTGTAGTGCTAAATAAAGACTGGTAGGTGTTTTACCTGAGCGCGAGACACCCACTAAAATGATATCGGCTTCGTCATAGTTTTTGAGATTCGCACCGTCATCATTATTCAACGCATAATTCACCGCATCAATACGAATGTCGTATGTGGTTTCATGAATGCTATGGGTACGATGTTTTTCAGGTTTTGAAGGCACCCCGAGTACTTTTTCAATGGGGGCAACGAATTGATCAAGGAAGTTGTAATTGATCCCGACGGAGTTGGCGATGATATGTCGAATATCGGCATTTACGATTGTATGAAAAACAAGCGGGCGTTCATTGGAATCTTGAAAACTTACAGAAATTTGTTTTAAGACATCCATGGCTTGTTGTTCAGTTTCAACAAACGGTATCGTCACATGATTAAATTCTATTGGGAATAATGATAGCAATGCGTGGCCAAATACCTCCGCGGTAATCGCAGTTCCGTCTGAAATATAATAGGCCGTGCGCATAACAACTCCTTAACAATGTTGTAATTTTTTTACGGAATGGAATTAAATTTTACATTCCTAAGATC
>JBEVCF010000149.1:0-17354 GCA_040514355.1 Glaciecola sp. | reverse complement strand
GTTAAACCTAAAATTATAATGAAGCAGGCTAGGGTCTGGTACATTATCTTGATACGACCTTTTTCTGTGTGGATACCGCCATCAGAATACCAAAGCCAGCCATGAGGGTCACCATCGACGTGCCGCCATAACTCACCAGTGGTAAGGGCACGCCTACTACGGGCAAGATCCCTGATACCATGCCCATATTCACGAATACATACACAAAAAATGTCAGGGTGATACTACCGGCCAATAATTTATTGAAAATGAATTGTGCCCGCATGGCAATTAACAAACCTCGCAAAACAATAAAACCGTAGACTAATAGCAGTAATAATACACCCAACAAGCCAAATTCTTCGCTGAAAACTGAAAAAATAAAATCAGTGTGACGTTCGGGTAAAAATTCCAATTGTGATTGTGAGCCCTGCAGCCATCCTTTCCCGGAAAATCCTCCAGAACCAATGGCAATTTTGGATTGAATAATATGATAGCCGGCGCCTAAGGGATCACTCTCAGGATTGAGGAAGGTGATGACACGTTGTTTTTGATATGGCTTCATCAAGTACATCCACATAATAGGGACAAAGCTACTCGCTAATACAGTACACAAGCCAATGAGTTTCCAACTCATTCCAGCTAAGAATAAAACGAAAAGTCCCGAACTAGCAATGAGCAGGGACGTGCCTAAGTCGGGTTGATTTGCGATCAGCAAAGTCGGTATTAAAACAATGAAAAACCCGACGGCGATGGTTTTTAATTGTGCCGGCAACACATAGCGACTGATGTACCAAGCGACAGTCATTGGCACCACTAATTTAAGAATTTCTGAGGGCTGAAAACGCACGAAGCCAAGATCTAACCAGCGCTGTGCCCCCTTACCCGTAACGCCAAAAAATAACACAGCCAGCAGTAACAATATGCCAATCGTATAGATAAAAGGGGCGATGTTTTGATAAAAGCGCACGGGGATCTGGGCCACAATCAACATGGTGATCAGACCCAGACCCAAGCGGATAAGTTGTCGTTTTATCAGTGCAACGTCTTCACCACCAGCAGAGTAAATGGTGAATAAACCAATTGTCATGAGCACGACCAATCCAGCTAACAACCAACCGTCAATATGTAAAGACCGCAAGAGTGTTGCTGGTTTTTGTTGAGGGACGGGGTGACGTGGCATAGTTAGTTTCCTCCCGCACTGATGCTCTGCATGGGCTGTTCAATCAATACAAAGTCCATGATGCGTCTAGCAATAGGGGCTGCGTTGGAGCCACCACCACCCGCGTTCTCAAGTGCCACCATGACCGATATTTCTGGATTGAGATGAGGCGCATAACCAAAATACATCGCATTATCTTTCAGATAATCCGCAATTTCTAAATCGTCATAGTCTTCATCTTGGCCTACGGTAAACAATTGCGCTGTACCTGTTTTACCCGCAGACGTATAAGGGGCGTCGAGATAGGCTTTGTAAGCCGTCCCATGAGGTAAATGAACAGTATTGTATAAGGACTCTTTGACAATACGCCAGTTATTTGCTTGAAAGACGTCAATTGGGCGACGCGTTATGGGCATCACGGGGGCAACTTGGTCTGCTACTTTAGTACCGTATAACAGCTGTGGTTGGATGCGTTGCCCTTCGTTGATGATGGTATTGAGCGTGTCAAGCAATTGGATGGGAGTGGCTGTCCAATAGCTTTGCCCAATGCCCACTGAAATGGTATCTCCGATATACCAAGGTTGATTGTAGCGTGCTTTCTTCCAGCCTCGGCTGGGCAGATTACCATCGGTTTCTTCGATCAGATCAATGCCGGTATATTCGCCAAATCCGAATTTGCTCATGTATTCATGGATGCGATCAATACCCAACTGATAAGCTAAATCATAGAAAAATGTATCACAAGATACTTCAACTGATTTTTTGACGTCGACTTTACCGTGTCCGCGTTTTAACCAATCGCGCCAGACGTGGTCCACATTCGGGAGTTGATAATAACCTGCATCATCAATAACAGTGAACTCATCAATTTTACCATATTCCAAGCCCAACAAAGCAAGATGAGGTTTGACGAGTGAAGCAGGGGGGTATTGTCCTTGTACGGCACGGTTGAGCAGAGGCCGATGAGGATTTTCAATAATCAGTGAAAAATCACTTTGAGAAATCCCGTTGACAAATAAGTTGGGGTCATAACTTGGGTTGGAATACATCGCTAACACCGCACCGGTATTAGGATCTGTCACGATGACCGAACCGCGTTTATCTGCTAATAATGATTGAATATACAGTTGTAAATCAATATCGATGGACAAGACGAGATCTTCACCCGGTACGGGTAAGCTTTCCTCTAAGGTGCGAATAGCACGACCTCGACTATCCACTTCAATATGTTCATAGCCTACTTTGCCATGCAAGCGTTCTTCATAAAACCGTTCGATACCTTGTTTGCCGATATGTCGCGTCGCCGCGTAATTCGATGTCAAGCCCCACGAGGTAACCAAGGCTAAATCACGCTCATTGATTTTAGCCACATAACCCAATACGTGGGTCAATGCATCACCATATGGATAGTAACGGGATAAACGCGCCTGAATACTCACACCGGGAAAACGATGTTGTTGTGCCGCAAACTTAGCCACCCGTTCTTGGCTAATATCAAATAACACTTCGACAGGTTGAAAACGTCGACGCTTGGCTAAGTTGTCATTAAATTGAGCCATTTCTCGTTCACTGAGTTCAAGTAGCTTCGCTAAGCCTTGGATTGTGGCATCGCGGTCCGTGATCTCTGCAACGTTTAATTCTAAATTAAAAACAGGGCGATTTTCAGCGATGATCCGGCCTTTGCGGTCGTAAATTAAACCTCGATTGGGTGCTACGGGCACCACTTTGATACGGTTACCATCAGCACGCGTCTGGTAATCGTCAAATTGGGCAATTTGTAAAGAATAAAGATTGCTGAGAATGAAGGTGATGAGTAAAAACGCAAACAACACAGCAAATGCACAGCGGCGTGCAAATAAGTTATCTTCGGCACTGTGGTCGCGCATGGCGATGCGTTTTTTTCGCATGTTATTCCCGGTGATATGGGTGGTTTTGGGTAACAGACCAAGCTCGGTACAAGCTCTCAGTAACGATGATTCTGACCAATGGATGGGGCAGTGTCAATGGCGATAAAGACCAACGCTGTTCAGCGCGTGCCAGACAGCTAGGTGCCAGTCCTTCCGGCCCACCAATTAACAGGCTGATGTCGCGACCATCCATCTTCCATTGGTCGAGTTGCTTGGCTAATTTTGGCGTGTCCCAGGGTTGACCTAACACCTCTAGTGTAACGACTTTATCGTGTTTGCCAATAGCCTGTAACGTGAGTTCGCCCTCCTTGTCCAAGATGCGTTTTACATCGGCATTTTTACCGCGCTTACAGGCGCTTACCAGCGGGAATTTCGATAAATTTTACATTTAGATCTGGCGGGAAGCGCTTGAGAAACTCGGCACAGCCAGCCTCGACCCAAGCTGGCATTTTGGTACCTACTGCAATGATACTAATTCGCATAATGCATCTCGGTTTGGAAGGTTTATGTCGTAGGTACTTAAGACCACAACTTTTCTAGTTGATAAAAATCACGTGTTTCATCTTGCATGACATGCACAACGATATCACCTAAGTCGACGAGTACCCATTCGCCAGTATCCGCCCCTTCAATACTCAAGGGTGGCTGCCCTGCACGCTTCATTTCGACAACTAAGTTTTCTGCTATCGAACGTACATGGCGCTTTGAATTACCCGAACAGATAAGCATCGTATCGGTGATCGTGGAACGACCGGTGACGTCAATTTCAATTAAGTCGCGACATTTCATGTCTTCAAGTTGTTCAATGACAAACTGTTTTACGTTACTAAGTTCCAAATTTACCTCAAGTGGTTTGGTATAAATGATATTTCTGAATATAGTTTAACACGCTCGGCAAAATAGTTTTATGTTCCCAATCAGATTTTTGTACAGCCGCGCGAAAATGACTCGATGACATATCTATTAAAGGGGTTTCGATTATATGGATCTCCCCTGGTTGCCAATGCGTCGTCTGCTCAGGCCCTGCAGCCAATGGTCGCAGAGCCTGAGCTATTACAGCTGGGGTGTCCACAGTAAGGGCAAAGTCATAGCCTGGCCGCGCCAACACGATTAAGGTTGCTTTGGCGATGATTTGTTCAAAGTTTCGCCAGTGATGCAGGGTGAGTAAGCTATCCATACCCATAATAAATACAACCGCTTGGGTTTGAGAGAAGTGGTTCACAGTATCGATCGTATAGGAAACGCGAGGTTGTTCGAGCTCCCATGGTTCAATGGCTAAACTGGGATATTGAGCACACACCAGTTCAAGCATGGCTAAGCGATGTGCGTTAGAGACCGGTGGATGCGCTTGTTTTAAGGGCGACAAACGGTTGGGTAACAAATGTATACAAGGGATACCAAAGCGCTGTTGCAAATCCAGCAAAGGCAATATATGCCCTTGGTGGACGGGATCAAAACTACCACCAAATAAATATTTTGTCATACCACTACGTCAAGTTTGGGCACAGCCGTACCGGTTAACAACAAACACAATTGTGCCAGTTTGACATACGGTTTGACGACGGTTTGATTTTTAAAGGCAAAATCAGCTTTTTCTAGCTGTGTTTGGGCATCGAGTAGTTGGGATTGTGAAAGGCGATGGGCGGCTTGTAGGTACGCTTTTTCGCCTTGGCCCCAGACCCCTAATGCGCGCCAATTGATTGCGCCACTGCTGTGTTTAATGCGATACAAAATTTGCCATTCTTTGATCAGTTGCCAAATGATGGCATTGGGCTCCACCCCTTCACTTTCGAGTCGATAGAGCAACTTTATCGCGCCTTGGGCATCACCCTGAATCACTTTGTCGGTCAGTTGAAACATATTATATCGGGACTGTTCTGTCACGGCGTCACGACATAACTCTAAGGTTAATGCGGTCGTAGGATAGAGTAACTTAAGTTTTTGAATTTCTTGATAACCAGCCAGCATATTACCTTCACAGCTGTTGGCTAAAAAAGCCGGCACATCGGATGCAAATGCCAGGCCTGCGTCGCGAAGTTGTTGGGCCACCCATTGGGTTAATTGACCACCACTGACAGCATAAAATGGCACGAACCAACCGGCTTGATTTAGCGTTTTAAACCATTTGGTGTTTTGTATATCGCGACTCGCTCGCGGACCGATGATCACTAACACCACATCAGGTGAAGGGTTGGCCATCAACTCGACCAATACTTGTCCACCCACCTTACCTGGTTTTCCAGTGGGTAAATGGCATTCAATGAGTTGTTTGTCACTGAACAACGACATCGTTTGGCTCGCCTCGATGAGCGTATCCCAAGAGAATTCTTTATCAGCAGTATAGGTATGACGTTCTGCAAAACCCTGTGCTCGCGCTGCTGTACGAATAGCATCCACGGCTTGAGCGCTTTGTAAGGGTTCGTCGCCAAACAATAATATGCATGGAGGGAGTGTCTGTTGTAACTGCCCGCTTAAATTGTGCATGTTAATTTGCATAGGACATTCCTCAGACTGATGCAACTAAAGCGCGTTGACAGACGCTTTAATCTGTTTGACGTGTTGGGGAAGGCGTCGCCAAATATCCGCGGCAGCCTGTTGGCGTAATTCATCCAAAATGAGATTCAGTTCTCTGGATTTGGCTAATACTTGTGAAGGATCGTCTTGGTATTCGCGATTGATGGATACACTGAACTGTTGAGGCGCCAGCGGGGGTAAGTGGATCTGGTAATACACTACAAAATTTAATTCATATTCTGCGACTTGCCCCGTGGCAAAAACAGACAGCAAACGGCGTTCAATTCTTTCTGGTGATAAAGCGAGGAAACTAGTGGCCACATCATCCGCCACAAAGGGTTTACCCCGTTGCGCAAAATATCGCTGCGTGGTATTCACTAAAGGCGCATTCGCGCTGTCGCTCTGTAAGGCGAGGGCTTGTAACTCGATGGGCAAGACAATTTGCCCACGCGGTGCAAAGCCACAACTGCTGATACAGAGCAATAGCGCGAGTAAGACAATATTACGATGCCTAAAGTCCATCAGTTAGCCACGATATTGAGTAATTTGCCTGGTACAAAGATGACTTTGCGAATGGTTTTATCGGCAACAAAATTTTGTACATTGTCATCTGCCATTGCTAAGGCTTCGACTGCGTCTTGCTGCGCATCTGCTGCCACGGTAATTTTGGCACGCAATTTACCATTGACCTGCACGATGATCAGTTTTTCAGCTTCGACCAGTGCACGTTGGTCAACACTCGGCCATGGTGCGATGTGAATATCTTGCTCGCCTAGTGCTTCCCACAACACGTGACAAATATGCGGTGTGATGGGGTTGAGCATTAGCACCACAGCACGCAAACCTTCATCCAATACTGCGCGGTCTTGCGCATCGTTGTTAGCTGCTTTTTGCAACGCGTTACACAGCTCCATAATAGCCGCAATCGCAGTATTAAAGGTTTGACGACGCTCGATGTCATCGCTGACTTTTGCAATGGTCTTATGCACAATGCGACGCAGATCTTGTTGAGTTTTGTTTAATTCGTTTGGATTGAGGCTTTCGACGCTACCCAAAGCAACATGATCAGTGACTAACTTGTGGACGCGACGTAGGAAGCGATGCGCTCCTTCCACACCTGAATCTACCCACTCTAGCGTCTGCTCTGGTGGCGCAGCAAACATGGTAAATAATCGCACCGTATCCGCACCATATTGGTCGATAACAGATTGCGGATCGATACCATTGTTCTTGGATTTTGACATTTTGGTCATGCCACCGTGTTCAACCGCTTGGCCATCACTGTTGAGTGTGGCGGCAACGATACGTCCTTTTTCATCTTTTTGGACGGTGACATCGGCAGGTGAGTACCATGTTTTTTTGCCACTGGCATCTTCGCGATAAAACGAATCTGCGAGCACCATACCTTGACACAGCAAGCGCTTGTAAGGCTCATCAGAATCAACTAAACCTTCGTCACGCAATAATTTGTGGAAAAAACGCGAATACAACAAATGTAAAATGGCGTGTTCGATACCACCTACATATTGGTCTACAGGTAACCAATAGTTGGCTTCGCGTGGATCTAACATCGCATCATTGGGTGCCGATGTGTAACGCGCATAATACCAAGAGGATTCCATAAAGGTATCAAAAGTATCTGTCTCGCGCTGTGCGGGTTGGCCATTATACGTTGTTTTGGCCCAATTCGGATCCGCTTTGATCGGGGATGTCACGCCATCCATCACGACATCTTCAGGTAGTACGACCGGTAAGTCTGACGCAGGGGCTGGAACAGACTCGCCATTTTCGAGATTTAACATAGGGATGGGGGCTCCCCAGTAACGTTGACGCGATACGCCCCAATCACGCAAGCGATAATTAATGGTCTTTTGGCCTTTGCCTAGTGTTTCTAGACGCCCCACAATCGCAGCAAATGCAGCCTCGAAATCTAAGCCATCATACTCGCCAGAGTTCATCAGGGTGCCTTTTTCGGCAAAGGCAGCTTCGTTTAGATCACATGTTTGATCAGGGGCAGCTGCAACCACTTGTACTATCGGTAAAGCATAAGCACGCGCAAATTCCCAGTCGCGTTGATCGTGGGCTGGTACGGCCATGACCGCGCCAGAACCGTATTCCATCAAGACAAAGTTCGCAACCCAAATCGGTACTTCTGCACCCGTAAGTGGATGGCGCGCAACAAAACCGGTATCCATGCCTTTTTTGTCCATGGTCGCCATGTCTGCTTCAGCGACCTTGTTGTTTTTGCATTCATCAATAAAGGCAGCAAGCTCAGCATTATTGGCAGCGGCAGCTTGAGCAATTGGATGCCCCGCGGCGACACTGACATACGTCACGCCGAATAATGTATCAGGGCGGGTCGTATATACCTCTAACTCGTGTAGACCAGCGATGGGCTCTGGCAGATCAAATACAACGTCTGCGCCTTCAGAACGTCCAATCCAGTTTTTTTGCATCGCTTTGACTTGTTCAGGCCAGTGTTCAAGTTTTTCTAGATCATCTAATAAAGTTTGGGCGTAAGCGGTGATTTTGATAAACCACTGTGGGATCTCTTTGCGCTCGACCAAAGCGCCTGAACGCCAGCCTCGTCCATCTACAACCTGTTCATTGGCAAGCACGGTTTGGTCAACTGGGTCCCAGTTCACCGTGGCGAGTTTTTTATAGACCAAGCCCTTTTCAAATAGACGAGTGAAGAACCATTGCTCCCAGCGATAATAATCTGGCTGACAAGTCGCAAATTCACGTTGCCAATCATAGCCAAAACCCAGCGCATTGAGCTGTGATTTCATATATTCAATGTTGGCGTAAGTCCACTTGGCGGGCGCGGTTTGGTTATTAATGGCGGCATTTTCTGCCGGCAAACCAAATGCATCCCAACCCATTGGTTGCAATACGTTTTTGCCAAGCATACGCTGTTGCCGACTGATCACATCACCAATGGTGTAGTTGCGAACATGTCCCATGTGTAATTTGCCACTTGGATAGGGAAACATTGACAAGCAATAGAATTTTTCTTTGTTGCTATCAGGTTGCGCAGCAAAGCACTGGTTTTGTTCCCAGTACCTTTGTACTTGTTGTTCGATTTCCTGCGGTGAATAAGTAACTTGAGACATAGTAAAAAAATATCAATAAAACGTTCTAAATAATGGCGTATAGAATACCTTACCACGGTGCATTACGCTATCATCGTCCATGATTTTTTCATTGGCATCATGTACTATTAATCAAAATAGTCGAAAAAGCAGATTTAAATGGCATTACCTGCAGCTCCGTCAAATAAAAACGAACCTCATATCGCTCACTCTTTCGCTCTACCCGTAGATGCATGTACCTGTGCAATGCCGCTTACTGACATTGTGGCACTGATGTCTGAAGCCGCGAAGCGGGAAGACAAAGTCAAAGTCTTTATTGGTCAAGAAAGAGCCAAGTCTGCTTTGGCATTTGGTTTAGGCATGCCCGCAAAAGGCTATAATTTATACGTCATGGGAGAGCAAGCGACAGGGCGGGCAACCCTCGTTCAAGAATATATTGCACAACAACCCTCGCCGTCTAAACCGGTGATGGATTGGGTGTATTTACACAATATCAAGGATGAAAAGCATCCACTGGCATTGAGCCTCGCGCCTGGAGAAAGTGCGATTTTGCTGCGTGATATGCAAAATCTGATTGCTCAATTACTCGATACCTTCCCTGGTGCTTATGACAACCCCAATTATCAGCGCAAAAAAGTCGCCTTACAAAAACAACACAAGAGCAAATATGAAGGAGCGCTCGCCAAGGTAGAGGCGCTGGCAGAGCAAGCTAATGTCGCCTTGTTTGAAGATGAGGGAACCATTGCGTTTTTACCCATCGTGGATAACCAACCTATCGAAGAAGAAGCGTTTGCCACACTTGATGAGACAACCCAAGCTTACTTTATCGAACAGATTGCAAAATTAGAAGATGAACTCGAAGAGGCCTTGTTAGAGTTACCTTTGTGGCAACGTCAATTAGCCAAAGCACAGCGCGAACTCAAACAAGTGACGACCGAACAGAACGTGAGTCCTTTGATTCAAGAATTACTCGATAAATATGCTGAGCAACCCGCATTAAGGCAATATATTGCCTCATTAAAAAGTCATATCGTTGATGCAATGTTATGGTTAGATGAAGTTGAGGAAAAAGAAGATAAGTTCGATGTCACACAAGCGCGCGAGTATTTAGAGAGCCAATATTTACCGAATATCATTGTACAACAGACTGATTTTAGCCGCGCGCCAGTTGTGTATGAAGCCAATCCGACTTATCAAAATTTGTTTGGCCGTATTGAATATTCTACTGCCCAAGGCAGTGTGCTCAGCGATTACCGCATGATCAGCCCTGGCGCACTGCATCATGCAAATGGTGGTTATTTATTGCTTGATGCAGATAACATGATTGAGCAACCGCATGTGTGGGAGTCGTTGAAACGCGCATTAAAACAACAGCAGTTGCGTATAGACCTACCTCAGCAAGACGCAGGTATGGTGAATGCTGTCAATTTAGCACCTGAACCGATCGCCTTAAATGTTAAAATTATCTTGCTAGGATCTAGGGAACTATATTACCTGTTGCAAGAACACGACGAGGCTTTTACCCATTTATTCCGAGTGTTAGTCGATTTTGAATATGACATGCCCACATCCCATCATAATTTGGTCGATTTTGTGGCCCAAGCATCTGCGCATGCTATGCGCTTGGGATTTACTGCGATTACACCTGAAACCATCCGCATGCTTTTGCGCCAAAGTATGCGTGATGCGGAACATCAAGATAAGATCAGTGCGCAGTTTGCCGATATTTTAGAATGGATGAATGAAGCAGCGTATTACGCTGCAGCTGAACAACCGTGTACGCTTAGCCCACATTACCTAGAGTTAGCTAAACAAGCGCGTCGAGAACGCACCGGACGGGTGGCACAAACCCTGCTCGATGATATCAAAGAAGGGCAAATACTCATTCAAACTCACGGCTGTAAAACCGGCACTGTCAATGGCCTAACCGTGTTAGATATCGGCAATAGCACCTTTGGTACACCCGCCAAAATCACCGCAACGGTCTTTGCCGGTGCCAGCGGCGTGATTGATATCGAGCGAGAAGTGGAACTCGGACAATCGATTCACTCCAAAGGTGTATTATTACTGACGGGGTACTTAGGACATAAATACGCGCAGCATTTTCCTTTGACCTTGTCGGCCAACATTGCGTTGGAGCAATCCTACGGGTACATTGATGGGGATAGTGCCTCATTAGGTGAGCTTGTAGCATTAATTTCAGCATTGACCAACTTGCCTTGTTTACAAAGTATTGCGATTACCGGTTCCATCAATCAATACGGTGAAGTACAACCGGTAGGAGGCATTAATGAAAAAATAGAAGGCTTCTTTGAATTGTGTCAATTCAGAGGGCTAGACGGGACGCATGGCGTGATCATTCCCAAAGCTAATCAGGTGCATTTGCTGTTGAGTGATGCGGTATTAGCAGCGATTGAGCAGGGCTTGTTCTGTGTCTATGCGGTCAGCACAGTGGATGAAGCGTTGAGTATATTATTGCAAAAAGAAGCTGGTGTGCAAAATAGCAAAGGTCGCTATCCTAAACACACCATTAATTATGCCGCGTTACAACAACTGTATCACATCGCTAATATCGTCAACGGTTCGGATGAGTAGGCCCTATTTGGGGCCCATGCGCAGCGCGCCATCGAGACGGATAGTTTCACCATTGAGGTAGCGATTGTGCACAATATGTTCGGCCAAGCGGGCAAATTCTTCAGGTTCACCTAAGCGAGGTGGATGAACGACGGTCGCTGCCAACGCCGTTTGTACGTGCTCAGGCATAGCTAATAACATGGGGGTTCCCATAATACCAGGCGCAATGGTGTTGACTCGAATGCGTTGTTTGGCTAAATCTCGAGCCATTGCTAAGCCTAAACTGACAATACCACCTTTGGACGCTGCATAGGCAGTTTGGCCAATTTGACCTTCGTAGGCCGCTACAGAAGCCGTGTTAATGATGACGCCATTATCTTCATTATCCGCAGCGTTATTTTGTGCCATGTATTGTGCAGCGACGCGTCCCACATTATAGCTACCAATTAGATTGATATTGACCACTTGCGCAAATAAATCTAACTCATTGGCTTGGCCTGATTTATCTAAGACCCTTTGCGCAGGGGCAATGCCGGCGCAATTAATACACACATCTATGCGACCAAAGGTGTCTTTAATGCTGGCGAATACATCGGTCACCATTTGGGCATGGGTAACATCGCAGGGATAAAATACAACATCAGGAGATGCGAGTGAGGCGATGACTTTTTCACCTTCTGCACGATTTAGATCGAGCAAGGCGACGCGGTGACCTTGAGTAAGGATATATTGAGCGGTGGCGAAACCTAAACCCGATCCGCCACCGGTAATAACATAAACAGAATTGGGCATAACGTCATCTCCTTGTCGTACCAAAAACTTTTTTAGGGCTTATTTTCTGGGCAGTACGATTTTGGGTTCTTCTGCAGGTTTATACATAATTAACGTATGTCCGATCACTTGTAATTTTGCAGCCGCTGTTTCACGGATAATAGCGTCCATGATGAGTTTTTTCTCTTCGCGGTCATCAGTAGGGACTTTGACTTTAATTAACTCATGATGGGCTAAAGCATTCTCGATTTCAGCTAAGACTCCTTCGGTGAAACCGTTGCCACCGAGTTGTATTACTGGTTTTAAAGAATGAGCGAGGCCTTTGAGGTACTGCTTTTGTTTGTTTGATAAGTTCATGTTTTGGATTTTATTACTAAACTAGGTCTTGAAAAATCACATTCTAACGCTATCTAAAGCATAAGACCAATAATGTTGTAAACAAGTTAATCGATGTGAACGATATTAATGGAGTAACCGTACCTATTTATAGATACAAAAGGTTACGGTTATCTTATAGCCACCCGAGATGTTTTGGTGTAGGCTTAGAGATGAATATTCTCATATAACTGATAAGACAAGAGGTTGACAGCATTGAGTGATATGGCGAAAAATCTAATTTTATGGTTGGTCATTGCCGTGGTATTGATGGCGGTGTTTGAAAGTTTTACTCCAGGTGAAAGCACTCGTGCCCAAACTGACTATACAACGTTTCTAAAAGAAGCGAATCAAGGAATGATCCGAGAGGTGCGCATCGATAGTTCTAAGAACGAGATTCGAGGTGTCAAACGCTCAGGTGAAAACTTCGTGACTTACATCCCGTATTTTGACGATCAACTCGTATCTGATCTCGTTAAACAAGACGTTCGGATTCTAGGCGAACCGCCTGCAGAGCAATCCATGCTGACGTCCATTTTTATCTCATGGTTCCCGATGTTACTACTCATTGGGGTATGGATTTTCTTCATGCGTCAGATGCAAGGCGGGGGCGGCAAAGGCGCGATGTCCTTTGGTAAATCTAAAGCGCGCTTACTCGGTGAAGACCAAATTAAAACCACGTTTGCCGATGTGGCGGGCTGTGATGAAGCCAAAGAAGATGTGGCAGAACTCGTCGATTTTTTACGCGACCCATCAAAGTTCCAAAAATTAGGCGGTAAGATCCCCAAAGGCGTGTTAATGGTGGGTCCTCCAGGCACAGGTAAAACACTGCTTGCCAAAGCAATTGCTGGTGAGGCGAAAGTCCCATTCTTTACTATCTCCGGTTCTGATTTCGTTGAAATGTTTGTGGGTGTGGGTGCTTCACGTGTGCGTGACATGTTTGAGCAAGCTAAGAAAAGTGCACCGTGCATTATTTTCATTGATGAGATTGACGCGGTAGGTCGTCAACGTGGTGCAGGTCTTGGTGGTGGTCATGATGAGCGCGAACAAACACTGAACCAAATGCTCGTTGAAATGGATGGATTTGAAGGTCACGAAGGCATCATTGTGATTGCTGCAACCAACCGCCCTGATGTATTAGACCCAGCATTATTGCGTCCAGGTCGTTTTGACCGTCAAGTCGTTGTCGGGTTACCTGATATCCGTGGTCGTGAACACATTCTCAAAGTACACATGCGCAAGGTACCTATTGCTGATGACGTTGAGCCAGCTGTCATCGCGCGTGGTACGCCTGGTTTTTCAGGTGCAGACCTTGCTAACTTAGTGAATGAAGCCGCGCTATTTGCAGCGCGTTCGAATCGTCGTCTAGTATCGATGGACGAGTTTGAAAAAGCCAAAGATAAAATCATGATGGGCTCTGAGCGCAAATCGATGGTGATGTCAGAGGACGAAAAAGCTATGACCGCTTATCACGAAGCCGGTCATGCTATTGTAGGGCGCTTGGTGCCAGAGCACGATCCAGTATACAAAGTATCGATTATTCCACGTGGCCGCGCCCTTGGCGTAACGATGTATTTGCCCGAGCAAGATCGTGTGAGTCATTCAAAACAACATTTAGAAAGCATGATTTCCTCGTTATATGGCGGTCGCTTGGCTGAAGAAATCATTTACGGTTCAGAAAAAGTGACCACTGGTGCATCAAACGATATTGAACGTGCTACCGATATTGCGCGTAAAATGGTGACGCAGTGGGGACTATCTGAAAAGATGGGACCACAGTTATTTGCTGAGGAAGAAGGCGAAGTGTTCTTAGGTCGAACGAGTGCGAAATCTAGTAGCATGTCTGACGATACAGCCAAAGCCATTGATGCGGAGATAAAAGAAATCCTCAATCGCAATTACGTTCGTGCTGAGCAAATCTTGAAAGACAACATCGATATTCTTCACACAATGAAAGATGCGTTGATGAAGTATGAAACGATTGATGCTAAGCAAATTGATGACTTGATGGCGCGTGTAGATGTTAGACCGCCTGCTGATTGGTCGAAGCGCGACAAGAAAAATGACGATACGAGTGCCGGTGGTAAGGCTGCCAAAGGTGACGACAAAGATGCGCCTAACGTTGGCGAGCCAGGTGATTTACCTCACTAGTAGACTTTTGCCTTAAGTAAAACGCTGGTTGTATACCAGCGTTTTTTTATCTGTATTACTCAACATTGATTTGATCAAAACAGGTAGTCATTTGCAAGTCTCAACGGTTTTGCTATAAACGTCTTATGTGTTGAGTCATTGTTTTTGCAGGAAATCTTTAATTATGGAATTTAAACAACACACCTTAAATTTTGATACGCCGGTTGTTATGGGTATTCTCAATGTGACCCCAGACTCATTTTCTGACGGTGGTTTATTTGACTCCACAGATGCTGCTCTGGCACAAGCAAAAGCGATGTTAGAGGCTGGTGCCAAGATTATTGATATCGGTGGTGAGTCAACTCGTCCAGGGGCACAACCGGTTGATGCTCAAACCGAAATAGACCGAGTTGTTCCAGTCATTAAACGCCTGGCAGAGTCTTGTGAGTGCATTATTTCGATTGATACCAGTAAGGCCGAGGTGATGCGAGCCGCGGTGGATGCAGGCGCGACGATGATTAACGATGTTTGTGCTTTGCAACAACCTGATGCGTTGGCAACCGCTGCAGCATTGGATGTACCGGTTTGCTTAATGCACATGCAAGGGGAACCTCGCTCCATGCAAACCGCCCCCGAATATGACTCTGTAGTGGGTGAAGTATATGATTTTTTACACGCACGCATTGATGCGTGTATTGAAGCGGGTATCAGTCCTGATAAAATCATGGTAGACCCAGGTTTTGGTTTTGGTAAAACGCTGGATCACAACTATCAGCTACTCAAACACTTTAATAAATATGTGTATCTCAAAGTCCCTGTTTTAGCTGGAATGTCTCGCAAATCGATGATTGGCAATGTGTTAGAACAACCGACTGAAGGACGTCTAGCGGGTTCTTTGGCCTGTGCAATGTTAGCTTTAACTAAAGGCGCGAGTATATTACGTGTGCACGATGTACCTGAAACGGTCGATATTGTGCGTATATTTAACAAGATGAACAGTGTAGAATAATCATTATTGATAGTGACGTCATAGCAGTAAACAAGGAATTTACCCTCATGAGTGAAAGAAAATATTTTGGTACCGATGGGATTCGAGGTCGCGTCGGTGCATCTTCTATTAATCCTGAATTTGTCACCAAGCTTGGTTGGGCTGCAGGAAAAGTCTTAGCTGGCAAAGGCACCAATAAAGTCCTAATTGGTAAAGACACCCGTATCTCTGGTTATATGTTGGAGTCGGCCCTAGAAGCTGGCTTGTCAGCTGCTGGTATTAATGTTGGACTATTGGGTCCAATGCCAACGCCTGCGATCGCCTATTTGACGAAAACTTTCCGCTCGGAAGCGGGGATTGTTATCAGTGCTTCTCATAATCCATACTACGATAATGGTATAAAATTCTTTTCATCAAACGGTATGAAACTGGATGATGAAGTGGAAGCGGCAATTGAAGCTCTGCTAGACCAGCCTATGGACTGCGTTGATTCGCATTTACTCGGTAAAGCCATGCGTATTGATGATGCAGCAGGGCGTTACATTGAATTTTGTAAAGGCACATTTCCTTCACACCTGTCTTTATCGAGTTTGAAAATTGTGGTGGATTGCGCACACGGTGCTACTTATCACATTGCGCCCAATGTATTGGCAGAGCTTGGGGCTGAAGTGATTAAAATTGGTACCCAACCCGATGGTGTTAATATCAACTACAAAGTGGGCGCAACGTCTATGCAGGCTTGTCGCGATGCAGTATTAGAACATCAAGCTGACTTGGGTTTTGCCCTAGACGGTGATGGTGACCGAATTATTATGGTCGATCATCTGGGTAATGTTGTGGATGGGGATCAAATCTTATTCATCATAGCGCGTGATGCATTGAAGTCAGGCCGTTTAAATGGTGGCGTCGTCGGTACTCAAATGAGTAACCTAGGTTTGGAGCTTGCACTCCAAAATCTTGGTATTCCCTTCAAACGTTCTAAAGTAGGTGACCGCTATGTGATGGAACTGCTGAAAGAGAATGATTGGTATATTGGTGGTGAAGGTTCGGGGCATATTTTGGATCTAAAAGCCACGTCTACTGGCGATGGTATTATTGCAGGTTTGCAGGTGATCACTGCGATGTTACAGTCAGGTTTATCTCTTCATGCCCTGGCTAAAGGTATGCAGAAGTACCCCCAAGTACTCATCAATGTGAAGTATGAACCGAGTGATGTGGATTATACCCAACATAAGCAAGTTGTTGATGCCGTCGCCAGTGCTGAATCTGAAATGGGACAGACTGGTCGTGTGTTATTGCGTAAGAGTGGTACAGAACCACTGATCCGCGTGATGGTCGAAGCTGAAGATGCTGAGTTGGCGCAAAAATCAGCAGAAGCCATTGCGAATGTCGTGAAAAGCGTGACTACAGCGTAATATTCTAAAAAACCCTTGTATAATAAGTTGTGGTTGGGTAATATCCGCCACCATTGTGAGAGATAGGAAGCTGTTATGGATAGACAACGAATCGTCGCAGGAAATTGGAAATTAAATGGTTCTGCTACATTAATTGAACAATTTTCAGATGCTTTTTCAGCCTTATCACTCACCAACATGCAGATGATTTTGTGTGTGCCATATGTCTATTTGAGTGCATTGAAGCAAACAAGTCTAAATGTTGGCGCACAAAATGTTGCACAGCAACTTAACGGTGCATTCACTGGCGAAATTTCAACAGAGATGCTTTGCGATGTTGGTGCCCAGTATGTCATCGTTGGTCATTCAGAACGCCGAGAATTATTTGGTGAGACCAATACGATTGTTGCGTGCAAGGTAGAACAACTATTACTGGCTGGTTTGACTCCTATTTTATGTATTGGAGAA
>JBEVCF010000148.1:0-4744 GCA_040514355.1 Glaciecola sp. | reverse complement strand
GGGTGGTATACCGCATAAAATAAGGCTTCTTGTACTTTATAATTAGTGCCAAAGTCGTAGCGTTGGCTTTTTTTTTCACAAAATTTTCTCTGTCTACTGAAGTGCTTATTCCTCAAGTTTTTGTAACAAAAAAGTGTGTTAGTGTTAAATATTTGTTGGATCATCTAAAAACGCTAGTTAGTGCTTAAAATATAGACGTTCTGTATACAACAAAAAGCCGCATCTACTGCGGCTGTACAAAGTAATTAAAGTAACGGTATTCAGCTATTTTATGTGTTTTAGAATCCCATCAAGCTGATTTAGATCATTAAAATCGATGACGAGTTTACCCTTGCCCTTCGCATTGTGAGCAATTTTTACAGATGCGCCTAATGTTTCAGACAGTTTAGTTTGTAAGCGTTGTACATCAGGATCTGGTTGCTGGTCTTTCTTGGGTGCTTTAGGTGTGTTTAGTTTGCGTATGTAATTTTCAGTTTCGCGCACTGATAATCCTTTACCTGCTACATGTTGTGCAGCTGTAATTTGTGCTTGCCCACTTAAAGCCAATAGTGCTCTAGCGTGACCCATCTCAATATCACCATACTCTAGTAACCTTTTAACATCGTCTTCCAGAGTATTTAAACGCAGTAAATTTGTCACCGTTGTTCGTGATTTGCCAACAGCTTGTGCAACCTCTGCATGGGTTAATGAGAACTCAAGCATCAATCGATCAAGTGCTTGAGCTTCTTCCATTGCGTTGAGATCTTCTCGTTGAATATTTTCAATGAGTGCAATGGCTACTGCAGCTTCATCTACGACATCTTTAATTATACAAGGCACCACATGTAACTGTGCCATTTGGGCCGCTCGCCAACGACGTTCACCCGCAATAATTTCATATCTATCAATGCTAATTGGACGCACCACAATGGGCTGGATAACGCCTTGGGCTTGAATACTTTGCGATAATTCTTCCAAAGCATCAGGTGACATATCTTTGCGAGGTTGATATTTGCCTGGTTGTAATAATTCTATTGGTAGTTCACGCAAATGCTCTTTTTCTGAAGAATGTTCTTCAGTATTGGGATTAGCTACGCGTGTGCTTGATAGTAATGCATCTAAACCTTTACCTAATCCTTTATGTTTTCCAGCCATTTTTACACCTGTGCTGTTATCGTTGTTTTATTGCGGCGAAGTATTTCACCCGCAAGTGCAAGATACGCTTTTGTACCAGTAGAAGATTTGTCATAGTACATCGCTGGTGCACCATAGCTTGGCGCCTCTGCCAAACGCACATTACGTGGAATCACAGTACGATAAACTTGCTGTCCAAAATGTCGTTTAAGTTGTTCTGACACATCATTGGCTAAGCGGTTACGCGGGTCATACATAGTACGTAAGATCCCTTCGATACACAGTGACTGGTTCACTACCGAAGCGAGTTTTTCAATTGTTCCCATCAATTCGGTCAAACCTTCAAGAGCGTAATATTCACATTGCATTGGCACTATGACTGAATCTGCTGCAGCTAATGCATTGACTGTTAATTGCGAAAGAGAAGGGGGGCAATCGATAAAAATATAGTCATAGTTATCTCGCACCGTTGCTAAGGCATTGCGCAGGCGTACCTCACGCGCAAATAACTCCATCAATTTGACTTCAGCAGCAGTATTATCGGAATTACCGGCTATAAGGTGGTATTTTCCAGTGGTCTCGGTAATGATTACATCCTGAGCAGCACGCTCCTCAATTAACAAGTCGTAGCATGTCAGTTGTGCTTCATGTTTACTGATACCACTGGCAGTTGTCGCATTACCTTGTGGGTCGAGATCAATCAAAAGTACGTTTCGTTTGGTTGCCGCCATTGAGGCTGCGACATTCACCGCAGTCGTAGTTTTTCCCACACCGCCTTTTTGATTTGCTACCGCTATGATTTTAGCCACTACTACTTGTCTCTTTTATTCTTCATTTTTCTTGATGACAACTAAATGCCGTTCTCCAATCAAGTGGGGAACTTGCAATATGTGCGTTTGTTCGACACTAAATTGGGTGCCTATTTCAGCTAATTCAGAACGAGGATACTGACCTTTTAATGCAAAAAAACGACCGTTTGAATTTACCAGATGTGCGCACCAGTGCAACATATCTTTAGTACTAGCAAATGCACGAGATATTACACCTGTAAATGCGTTTAGTTCCGAATAAGCTTCCACGCGAGACTGGACTGGCGTGACGTTATCCAAGCCCAATGCATATACCACCTGCTGCATGAAGCGCACACGTTTTCCTAATGAATCCAACAACACAAATTGATACTCAGGGTGCATAATAGCCAAGGGAATACCTGGCAACCCAGGGCCAGTACCAACGTCGATATAAGTATTTTTATCACAATCTGGATTGTGTAACAATGGCGCAACAATAATGGAATCCATGATATGTTTAACCAACATATCGTCAGTTTGTCGTATTGAAGTCAGATTGTAGGCCTTGTTCCATTTGTCTATCAGCTCAACAAATCCAACTAATTTTGCTATTTGATCTGAGCTAACGACCAAATCTGTTTTGGCGATTAAGTGATTGAGTTTTTCACATAATTGCGGATCTGCTTGTTGCATAACAACCTTCTCAATGTGCTAGCTAACGCCTGATAATAAGCCTATGCGCTTTTGCGCAGCATGTTGTGTTTTTTTAAATAAACTAACAACAACGAAATAGCAGCCGGTGTGATCCCTGATATTCTCGATGCTTTGCCAATTGTTTCAGGGCGCGCTTCAGACAATTTGGCCACAACTTCGTTTGATAACCCCGAAATCTGACTATAGTCAAAATCTGCGGGTAACAAGGTTTCTTCATGACGCTGTGTCTTGGCGATTTCATCTTTTTGTCGCTCTATATATCCAGCATATTTTATTTGAATTTCTACCTGTTCTGCAGCTTGGGCATGTCCCAGTGCTGGACCTAATGAAGGAATATCCACTACATCTCTGTAGGTCAATTCAGGACGACGAATTAATTCTTCCAGTGAGTGTTCACGCGTGACTGGATTTTTCAGTTTTGTATTTAAGGCTTCAACTGCTTCGTGCTTAGGATGGATCCACTGGCTTTTAAGACGCTGTTTTTCACGCTCTATCAATTCAATTTTTTCATTGAATGCGGCCCAGCGCGCATCATCGACCAACCCAACTTCTCGACCAATTGGGGTCAAACGCAAATCGGCGTTGTCTTCTCTGAGTAACAAGCGATATTCAGCCCGTGAGGTAAACATGCGATAGGGTTCTTTCGTTCCCATTGTGGCTAAGTCATCAATTAATACACCGATATACGCTTGGTCGCGACGAAGTGCAATCGGGGCTTTGTCCTGTACTTGCAAAGCAGCATTGGCGCCAGCTAATAAACCCTGCGCACCGGCTTCTTCATAACCTGTCGTACCGTTGATTTGCCCTGCGAAAAACAACCCGTCGATAAACTTCGTTTCAAGCGATTGTTTGAGGTCACGTGGATCAAAGAAATCGTATTCAATTGCGTACCCTGGACGAATGATATGCGCGTTTTCAAAGCCAACAATAGAACGAACTAATGCAAATTGCACATCAAAGGGCAATGATGTTGATATGCCATTAGGATAAATTTCAATGGAATTAAGCCCCTCTGGTTCAACAAAAATCTGATGTGACGATTTGTCTGCAAAACGATTAATTTTATCTTCGATACTTGGGCAATAACGTGGACCAATACCCTCAATGACTCCAGTATACATCGGTGAACGATCTAAACCTGAACGAATAATATCGTGCGTTTTTTCATTGGTATGCGTGATATAACAAGGGATCTGTTCGGGATGGTCTTCGACTTTCCCCATGAATGAGAAAACGGGTAATGGTGTATCACCAGGCTGTTTTTGCATCACATCATAATTTAAGGTGCGCGCATCAAGTCGCGCAGGTGTACCGGTTTTTAAGCGGTCAACGCGAAAGGGTAGAGCACGTAAACGCTCAGCTAATGCAATTGAAGGTGGATCGCCAGCGCGACCACCCTTGTAATTTTCTAAGCCAATGTGGATTGTGCCGCCCAAGAATGTTCCAACTGTCAATACAACCGTTTTAGCTTTAAATTTCAGACCCATTTGGGTTACAACACCACACACTCGGTCGTTTTCAACAATTAAATCATCACAAGATTGCTGGAAAATAGTTAAATTAGGCTGATGTTCAAGTGCCGTTCTTACTGCTGTGCGGTACAAACTGCGGTCTGCTTGTGCTCGCGTTGCGCGTACTGCAGGCCCTTTAGATGCATTGAGTGTACGAAATTGAATACCGGCTTTGTCGATTGCTTGGGCCATGACCCCACCTAAAGCATCAATTTCTTTAACTAAATGCCCCTTACCAATACCACCAATGGCTGGATTACAAGACATTTGACCTAACGTTTCCATGTTATGCGTTAACAAGAGTGTATTCACACCCATGCGTGCTGATGCCAAAGCGGCTTCGGTACCGGCATGACCACCGCCGACTACGATCACATCATAATCTTGTGCATAAAACATAACTGATTAGCCTTTATTACTCAATTTGAGAATTTATCACACTTTAAAACGTTGCTAGTTTAGCTGAAAAGGCTATGAGTTAACAATTTTTTATCTCGTTGATTATTATTCTGTTGATAAGTTTTATTGCATATCAGCATCATTGTCTCATTTTGCAATTTTCTAAAGATTCTGTTGCTAATAAAAATAATCTTTTAATCTTGTATAGATTATTAT
>JBEVCF010000147.1:8754-17597 GCA_040514355.1 Glaciecola sp. | reverse complement strand
GTGTACTATGAAGCTATACTTTTCTACCCGTAACATTCCCGGTTTAACGAACAAGTCCTTATCAGAGCGCATGGCGCTGCTGGAGCAAGCATCGAGTAAGATGACTATTCCTGAGAAAACTATCCTCAATGTTTTAAAACTGTTGGTTATCGTGCCTGTGTTCATTCTGATTCTACGCGTAGTTAACGATTGGAGCTCTTTGCTGTGGGCAGCGCTAGTGCTGCTTATCTACCCATTGTTTGTCAAACCTGTGCAACATTCTTTAGCTGCTAAATACCTCCCAAAGCAAACCGACTAAACAAAGAATTAATTGAGTTTTCCTCATAATTACCGATAAGAAGTGTATGACTTATCAACTACACGATTGCATGTGATGCGCTAACTCAGCAGTATCGATGCAATTATAAGGATGTAATTGTGAATAAAATTCTCGTCACAGGTGGTTCTGGCTACATTGGTTCTCATACTGTCTTACAACTGCTTGAACAAGGTCGTGAGGTAGTTGTAATCGATAACTTATGTAATTCCTCTCCTGAAGCACTCAAGCGCGTCAGCGAGCTTTCGGGCAAAGATATCACCTTTGTCAAAGGCGATATTCGCTCATACCAAGATTTACAAGCTATTTTTGACAACCATACCATTTCTGACGTGATTCATTTCGCTGGCCTCAAAGCGGTAGGTGAATCAGTCAATGTGCCGTTGACCTACTATGAAAACAACGTATACGGCACGATTAATCTGTGTCATGTCATGCAAGATTATGGAGTGAAAAATTTAGTCTTTTCATCTTCAGCGACAGTCTACGGGGACCCGCAAAGTCTACCGCTGAATGAAAAAATGCCAACTGGCAAGCCGACTAACCCTTATGGTCATTCAAAACTAATGGTGGAGAATGTATTGCGCGATGTGTACGCATCTGATGCCTCGTGGAATATTGTGTTATTGCGCTATTTTAACCCTGTTGGCGCACATCACTCAGGACGAATTGGTGAAGTTCCAAATGGAGTCCCTAATAATTTGATGCCCTTTATTAGCCAAACCGCGACTGGCAAACGAGAGATTTTGTCTATTTTTGGTAACGACTATGACACGCCTGATGGGACCGGGGTGCGTGACTATATTCACGTTGTCGATTTAGCGGCAGGCCATTTGTGTGCCTTAGATGCCATTGCTAAGACCGGCGGTTTGCTCACCGTTAATCTAGGAACAGGTACCGGTTACTCTGTGTTAGAGATGGTCAACGCATTTAGTCGAGTCAGTGGTGTCGATGTCCCTTATCAGTTTGTGACACGTCGCAGTGGCGATGTGGCCGCCTGTTATGCCGATCCTAGTTATGCCAAGGAAGTTTTGGGTTGGGAAGCGCACAAATCCTTAGAAGATATGTGCGCAGATACGTGGCGCTGGCAATCACAAAACCCGAATGGATATTGAGTCACACCATTCGGGGTTCAATGTCATTAAGGATGCTAGTCCTGCTCGTCTAGCATCTCTTCAATATCATCAAATTCATCCAAGAATGCTTCATCATCAGTTTCCACATTGCCGTCTTTTACGTCATATTCTAAGCGCTGAAAGTAGGCATTTTTAACAAATCCATACGGATCGAGAGAATTATTCAGCGTTCCTTCTTGTTCTAACAAGTTGGCTCGCGCATCCAAGCCTTTTATCACAAAACTAAGCACTCGGATGTTGCTATCCAAGATATTCATCGGAAACATCATTCCATCGACAATATCGCCACTGGTTGAACGAATATCCGTTGGACCGCGTGCCGGCACCATCAAATAAGGCCCTGTTTCTAAACCATAAACCCCTAAGGTTTGACCAAAATCTTCTTCTTTGGCTTCCAGTTCCATGGCTTTAGCGACATCAAATATACCGAAGACACCCACTGTGGAATTAACTAAGAAACGAGCAAGACTGGTCATCATACCATCCACCTTGCCTTGTAGCGCATTATTCACAAAATTGGCTGGTTCTTCTAAATTTTCTGCAGCATTGACCAAACCTTGACGAACGGGTTTTGGGGTAACCAATACATAACCTTGTGCAAGCGGTTTAACCAAAAACTTATCCAAGTAATTGTAATTAAAATCCCACATAACCCGGTTAAAGCCCTCGAGGGGATCGCGTGGATCACCCGTTTGTACATTTTGCTTGGGCGTTTCAGATGGTTTGTCCGTACTGGCACAACCGCTTAAAAACATGACACATAATGTTAATATAACCGCTGATTGTTTCACTTAATTTCCTTATCCACAATGATGGTATGGTTGGTTATAGTAGTGGGTATCACAGGTACCGTAATGCTACCTTCGTATTCACCGATTTTGGTTTGTACAACGTCATCAAACGACAACCGTACAACTAAGTCTACTGCATCGACATTGTTGAGCGTGTAATTAGCCAGCATGGCATCCTGTTCAGTCAGGCGAACCTGCAACGGTAGTTTTGTCAGTTCCATTTTGCGCACCGCAACCGGCATGCGATTATCACTATTACTCGCTCGAGCGAATACAAATAATACCGTTGGATTGAGCTGATTTTCAGCTGCTAAGGCCTGCAAAATTGGGTCTGTCGCGGTAATAGTCACCAAGAAACCCGTAGGTTTATCAGCGGTACCTGCGGCGACTCGACCTTCGAGTTCTTCAATTTTAGTACGAATTTGCACGATCGCAGGATTGTTTTCAGGTAACAAATCGACAATCTTGGCATAGTAGCGTTTGGTCGTAGCTAAGTCATTGAGCTGTGACGCGGTTAAACTCATCATTAAAGCCGCATTGTTGCTGTCTGGTTCTAGTACTAGCCACTGGGCTAATACTTGTTTAGCACGGCGCAACGCATCAATCTCATTTGGTACCATCAAGGCTTGGGCGTAACTAGATAAAATTTCGATAGAATCTGGGGCTAAAGCCAAGGCTTTTTCAAAGGCCTCAAAAGACTGTTCGGTTTGTTGCAATGATGAATAAATCCGCCCCAATAACATCCACCCTGTCGCATCTTCTGGGTTTTGCGAGATACGCGAACGAATGGCTAAGGCAAAGTCGAATAGGTCTTGGGGGGTGACTTGTTCGCCATTACCGACAATAATTTTATCAGTCAGGTCTTTGATCCTCGCTTGGGTTTCAGCCAAACGCTGTACTTTGTCGAGTTGTGAAACGTGCTGATACAATGCTCCGCCTACCACTAAGGCAACAACAAAGACAAGAATGTATACACCTTGCTGCTTTTTGACATGTTCAGCTTGTGTGTATTGTTCATCGATTAAGGCTAATTTAAGTTCTTTTTGCGCTTGTTCTTTGTGTTTAGCTGAAATAACCCCTTGCGCAAATTCTTCATCTAATTCGGCTAAGCGTTGTTTAATAAGGTTAGTATTAGATAACACGAACGCATCATGGTGTGCGCGTTGTTTTTTCTTCCACACCGGGTAAAACAATAAAATAAGTACCACTACTAGCATGAGTACGGCTGCTAGCCAAAAAATATTCACAGTGTATCCTTTAATCGTCTTCTTTTAAGAGCGCTTCAGCTTTAGCTAAAGCAGCTTGCTCATCTGTTTTGGAGAGTTTGGTAGGCTGTCGAGTGAGAATGATATATATCCCCACCAACAATACCAAAAACGGGATCACCCACAACCAGATTGTTGTTTTAGTAACGGGCGGCTGATATGTGACAAAATCACCATAGCGTACTTTCATGAAATCGATAACTTGCTCAGACGTTTGTCCTTCGGTAATCAACTGATACACCTTGCGACGCATATCATGGGCAATCATGGCATCAGAATCAGCGATATTTTGGTTTTGACACATAGGGCAACGCAAGGTTTGCGTTAACTCAATAAAATCGCGACGTTGTTGCTCTGTCTCAAATACATACTCATCACGCGCAGCGTCTACTGAGAGTGTTGTGATACACAACAACAGCAGGCAGGCTTTAACGAACCATGGCATGAGACGCTCCTTGTTGTTGCATAAGTTGATTGTAAAGGGCTGCAAATTTTTGCTCCCAAACCCGTTCATTCACATCACCGATATGATGCACACGAATAATCCCGTTGGGGTCAATCAAGAGCGTTTCGGGGGCACCTGTCACGCCTAGATCTAAGGAGGTATTGCGATAGACATCAAAAATATTGAACTGAAATGGATTGCCTAATTGGGTTGTGGTTTCGAGCACTTCTTGCTGTACGCGTTGTAAGGTCTTGGTGCCAAAGTCAGGATCGAGGTCTTGATCGTAGTACAAACCTACAATGCGTACCCCATTTTCACGCAGTGAGGTCAAATACGGTAATTCGACCTTACATGTCACGCACCATACACCCCACACATTGAGCAAGGTGACTTCGCCTTCAAACACGGCTGGCGTATGGGTAATACTCGGATCCATCAAATCCGGTAAGCTAAACGCGGGCATGGGTTTTTCAAGCGTTTGCGCATCGCGCGCGCGCGGATCAGAAAACAGACCTTGGAACAAAAAAAACACCAAGACTATGAAAAAGACTAAAGGCAACACAAAACGAATCGGTTTAGACATGCTGTTGTTCCTGTGTGTCAGTAGCCAGTGTCTTACGCTTGGCTAATTGTTTGAGCTTTGCCATTTTCTGCAAGCGATAACGTGGATCAGCAATCGAGAAAACACCACCAAGTGCCATGATCCCCGCCCCTAACCAGATCCAGACCACAAACGGTTTGTAATAGGCGCGTACCGACCACACACCTTCTTCTAAAGGTTCACCCAGTGCAATAAAGAGATCGCGCGCCAAAGTAGAATGTATGCCCGCTTCAGTCATATTCGTGCTTTGCACTGGATAGAAGCGTTTTTCAGGCTCCAAATGGGCCACAAAAGCATCATTTTTATACACATCAAAGATGCCGCGCTCGGCAGTATAGTTTGGGCCTTGCACATTCTTTACTTCACTAAACGCTATGGTATAACCTGCAATCTCAAAGCGTTCCCCAAAATTCATCCGCACATTGCGCTCTGTTTCAAAGTTCGAGACGAGCGTAATACCTATAAGCGTAACGGCAAAACCCACGTGTCCTAAAATCATGCCCCAATGCGAACGGGTCAGATTGCGCAATGCCGTGACTGTTGAGATGGTTTTCTGCGCATTGACGCGTTGCAACACCTCCTGCACGGTAGAGATTAAAATCCATACTGCCAATAACATACCTAATATCGCAACATAACTCATCGTGTCATAGCTGTAGACAATCAGAATCGCTGCACCTAAGCCCAAACCAAGACCAGACAGTATTTGGTTGCGTAGCGCCCATACATCTTGGCGTTTCCAGCGACTAATGGGACCGATGGTCATAAACACGACAAACGGGACGATTAACACCGTAAACATCTGATTGAAGAAGGGTGCGCCGATAGAAATCGAGCCAAGACCGAGTTCTTTGTGTACCAAAGGGAATAACGTGCCCAACAAGACCACAACCGTCGCAGCACACAGCAAGATGTTATTACCTAACAACATATTTTCACGTGAACTTAACGCATACTGACTGCGTGATTGCAGCTGGGTGGCCCGGAAAAAATAAAGGAGTAATGAGCCGCCGATCACCAAAACTAACAAACCAAGAATAAACATCCCACGGGATGGGTCGGCAGCAAAAGAATGGACCGACACCAAAATCCCAGAGCGAACCAAGAACGTGCCTAACAAACTCAATGAAAACGCAGAAATGGCTAATAACACCGTCCATGATTTAAAGACCTTGCGTTTTTCGGTGACAGCCAAACTGTGCATCAAAGCGGTACCGACTAGCCATGGCATAAAAGAGGCGTTTTCAACGGGATCCCAAAACCACCAGCCGCCCCAGCCGAGTTCGTAATACGCCCACCAACTGCCCAGCGCAATCCCAACGGTCAAAAAGGCCCAAGCCGCAATGGTCCAAGGACGAGACCAGCGTGCCCATGTTGAATCTAATTGCCCTGATAGTAACGCGGCAATGGCAAAGGCAAAGGCCACCGAAAAACCCACATACCCCATGTACAACATAGGAGGATGAATAATCATGCCGAAATCTTGCAACAAGGGATTGAGATCTGCACCATCCACAGGATAGAACGGTAAGACACTCAAAAACGGATTGGAGGTGAGGAGCATAAAGAAATAAAAACCGATAGAAACCAGGCCGAGGATAGCCAAGACACGTGCTACCATTACTTCTGGGATCCCTTTGCTAAAGATAGCAACCGCCATCATCCATACTGAAAATATCAATACCCACAGTAAAAAAGAACCTTCATGTCCGCCCCAAACTGCGGTGACTTTATAATACCATGGCAACATGGAATTAGAATGATTGGCAACATAAGCAATTGTGAAGTCATCGTGTAAAAAACTATATGTCAAACAGCCATAAGCGATACCAGTAAAAATAAACACCCCAAACGCTAAGGGTTTGGCGCTGGCAATCATGATTTGATTTTGGCTATAGCTGCCCCATAGCGGATATACCGCAAGAAGTATGGCGCAAAGCAGTGCAATGACACTGGCCAAATTTCCTATTTCTGCAATCACCTGACTAGGTTCCTCTTAAACTATTTAAATCTGTTTGTTGTGGGCTTAGTAACCCGCTTCGCTAGGTTTTACGTGCTTGATGCCCTTGAGCTGTTCTGCCAACTCTGGAGGCATATACTCTTCGTCGTGTTTAGCTAGCACTTCGTCTGCTTTAATAACAAAGTTATCCATTAACACACCTGTTGCCACGATACCTTGTCCTTCACGGAACAAATCCGGCAATATGCCATCGTAGGTTACTTTTACTGTGGGCCCGGTGTCCATCAAATCAAATTCGACCTCTAAGGTCTCTTTGTTGCGCTCAACGGAGCCTGCCACGACCAAACCACCAATGCGCAGGCGCTGACCGACCTGAGGAAACTGGCCGCTTTTCCCTTCGTGGATTTCAGTGGGGGTATAGAATAAATCGATGTTTTCATTCAATGCATACAGCATCAAACCAACGGCACTAACGATTAACGTACCGACGATCAAAACCACATTCAGTCGCTGTTTTCTTCTAGGGTTCATCTCTACTTTTTACTCCTGAGCTTTGGCTGCTGCGATCCTCGCTTCGCGTGCTTTTTGTTGTACAATCTGTTTGACTAATATTTTGCGCTGTTGTTTCACATAAACAATATAAAAAACAATCGCTAAAGCGGACACACCATAAGACAACCACACAAAAAAGCCATAGCCACCCATGGCTAAAAACTCACTGAAACTGGAAAATGCCATCAGTCCGTCTCCTTCTCAAGTAACGTTCGCACCCAAGGACGCTGCGCTTCACGCTCTAAAATAATGTTCTTAAGCTGCATTAACACTAGAGCACCGATCAAACCGATAAAACCCATGATGCTGACCAGCAAGGGCCATTTCATTGCTGGTGCGATACTTGGGCGGCCAACTTTGGTAATGGTTGAACCTTGATGCAGGGTGTTCCACCACTCAACGGAATAATGAATAATGGGTATGTTGATCACTCCGACCAACGCAATCACCGCTGCTGCTTTACCTGCCTGTTGCTTATCATTAAAGGCAGCATAAAGTGCCATCACACCAAAATACAAAAAGAGTAAGATCAGTTGCGACGTCAAGCGAGCATCCCACACCCACCATGTGCCCCACATTGGTTTACCCCATGCGGCGCCAGTGAATAAGGAAATAAAGGTCATTAATGCGCCGACTGGCGCTATGGCCATCATACTCATGTAAGCCGTTTTCCATTGCCACACTAAACCAACAAAACCCGCTGTTGCCATCGCGACGTAAGTCCCCATAGCAAGCACAGCAGATGGGACATGGATGTAAATGATGCGAAATGAATCACCCTGTTGATAATCAGGAGGAGCAAAAGCTAACCCCCATATGAGGCCAACACATAGTCCAAGCACTGAGGCAGAGATAAAATAGGGTAATAAGTCGTCGCACAGTTTATACGCGCGTTCGGTTTTAGCGTAAGGATCTAACCACTTAAACATTAATGATGACTCACTTTAATGGCATAACTCATTGCAAACGGTGTCACGGCTACCGTCGCACTCAACATCGCTCCGATAATAGCAAGTTGAGGCCAATAGTTTAATCCGAAAACGGCCGCATCCACGACAGAAGTTGCAAATATGAGTAAAGGAATAAATACAGGAATTAGGATCAGAGATAATAAGATACCACCGCGTTGTAATCCGACTGTCAAAGCCACCGCAATCGCCCCTACAAGCGATAAAATAGGGGTACCCAGTAACAAGGTCGCTAACAAAGCCCAGTACATCGCCATTGTAAGATTTAAAAACAATGCGAGCAAAGGCGAAACTACCACCAACGGAACAATAAATAACAACCAGTGACAAAACACTTTGATAAACATAGCTGCTGACAAGGAGACACCCGACAGCTGCACTTGTTCTAAAAAACCATCGTTAAAGTCATCGCGAAACAGTTTTTCCATGCCTAACAACGCGGATAAAATACCCGCAACCCAGATTACACCGGGTCCAATTTTTTGTAAAATCTCAAGGCCAGGCCCTACCCCGATCGGGAATAATGTGATCACCAAAACGAAGAATATCAAGGGTTGCACAAATTCGGACTTCTGACGCATAGCCAAGGTCCAATCGCGTTTAAAAATACTCCACAAAGGTCCGTTCATAATTGATACTCCAGTACAACATTACGAACCTTTAAGCGACTTTGTAAAGGCTGATGCGAGGTCATCAACACCGCGCCACCACGTTCGACAAACGCGTCCACTTGTGCCTGGATAAACGCCACGCCAGCCACATCCAAGGATGTGTATGACGAGATGCCCGCCCTTGAGCATGTTATGTGC
>JBEVCF010000147.1:6666-8744 GCA_040514355.1 Glaciecola sp. | reverse complement strand
GTATGGCTCATCTAAGACCCACAGCGCGGCTTCAACTAATTGGGTTCTAGCTAAGGATACTCGCCGCTGTTGCCCTGCTGATAAATGACCGACAGGGACATCTTCCAAACCCACCAAGGAAAACCTCGCTAGGATCTGGTACAAATAATCAGACATAGATGTGGAACAAGTCAATAAATTCGCAAGTGTAGACGTCAAATATGGTTGATGAAGTTGTAACCAAAATGTCAGATTTTCAATGGCTGTCAAATGTTTGTTGAGTGCTAATTTATGACCGAGATATAGTACCGGTAGACGGTTATCAGAAGTTAATATGACCTGACCGGTATCAGGCTGAGATAGACCAACTAAAATTCGTAGTAATGACGTTTTGCCAGCACCATTAGGACCTGTGAGATGGACTAATTCACCTGTTTCAACACTCAGATCGAGCGCCGAAAACAAACATCTGTCTTGCTTTTGACAGGATAGATTGGTTGCAGTCAATACAGGCAAACTTACATCCACGCGTTAGATTCGAAAAAAACGGCCTGATAGTATCATAAGTTCCTGTATCGGTGTTTATTTTTAGTCATAATTTAGTCTTAAAAGATGGTGAAAAAATACCGGACAAGACTCAGAGAAAATGTAATGTTTATCGCGCTGTTGCGTGCACAGCACAGTTTAAGGGAGAGCATGGGTCGCTTAGCGACCCATTTCGATTGATGATTAAAGGGATGTTACTACCGTCTTACTCGACTGTGGCAGCCTCCTCTTCATCTGCAGGTTTTGCTTTACACAATAATTCTGCACGAATTTTTTGTTCAATTTCATTGGCCATTTCAACATGCTCTTTGAGATATTTAACTACGTTTGCTTTACCTTGACCAATGCGCTCACCATTATAGCTGTACCAAGCACCTGCTTTTTCAACTAATTTTTGCTTAACACCCAGATCGATCAACTCGGCTTCTTTCGAAATTCCCTGTCCATATAAAATCTGAAACTCTGCTTGTTTGAAAGGCGGTGCAACTTTGTTCTTCACTACTTTTACGCGAGTCTCATTACCCACTACTTCGTCACCTTCTTTGATGGCACCGATACGACGAATATCTAAACGTACAGATGAATAGAATTTCAATGCGTTACCGCCAGTTGTGGTCTCGGGGTTACCAAACATCACGCCAATCTTCATCCGGATTTGGTTGATGAAAATACACAATGTGTTAGAACGTTTAATATTGGCTGTTAATTTACGCAACGCTTGAGACATCAGACGTGCTTGCAAACCGACATGGGAATCACCCATATCACCTTCAATCTCTGCTTTTGGCGTCAAGGCTGCAACTGAATCGACAATCACTACATCAACCGCACCAGAACGGACTAGCATGTCGCAAATCTCTAGGGCTTGTTCACCTGTATCGGGCTGTGAAACGAGCAATTCGTCAATATTCACCCCTAATTTTTCTGCGTAAACAGGATCTAAAGCATGCTCGGCATCCACGAAAGCACAGGTTTTACCCATTTTTTGCGCTTCTGCAATGACTTGTAACGTCAATGTGGTTTTACCAGATGATTCTGGACCATAAATTTCGACCACGCGGCCACAAGGTAAGCCCCCTATACCCAACGCAATATCAATCGTTAATGAGCCAGTAGAGACAGACTCAATGTCCATGGCTTGGTTGTCACCAAGCTTCATGATGGAGCCTTTACCAAATTGCTTTTCGATTTGACCAAGTGCTGCGGATAGTGCGCGTGCTTTATTATCGTCTGCCATGAGAGCCTCTAACGTATTTTTATAAGTAGTGTGTATCAAACTGATACTGATTATATTACTGTATAATTATACAGTGCAAGTAAATTGTCGTATTTTTTTCTTTTCGACAATAAACTAGCTGAAATATAACGTATTTTAATACGTGTGTAAGCTGACTTAAGGTTCAGAATGGAAAGAGCGCAATTGTAGTAGCGACCATGTCTGTTCAAGCGCAAAAGCAATAGCTTGTGTTCTTACCGCTTCGCGATCCCCCTCAAACAATTGACAAGCAGTGATGATTTGGCCATCCATACACCAACCAAACCAAACTGTCCCT
>JBEVCF010000147.1:2370-6656 GCA_040514355.1 Glaciecola sp. | reverse complement strand
CTGTCCCTACCGGTTTATCTGTAGTGCCTCCGCCCGGACCCGCAATGCCACTCACCGCTATAGCGATATCGGCAGCCGCAGCTGCAGCACAGCCGCGCGCCATAGCACTTACCGTTGCTTTCGATACCGCACCATGTTGAATAAGCGTGGAATTTGGCACATTGACGAGGGTCATTTTTGCTGAGTTAGCGTACGTGACATAGGACTGATTAAACCAAGCAGATGAACCCGCCACAGAGGTAAAAGCATACGCCAATCCTCCACCCGTGCACGATTCTGCACAAGAAATACTCAGGTGTTGTTCGGTACAAACCTGAGCAATGTGCATGAGTGCAGTTTTTGTATTTTCTTTTAGATACCCAATCATTTTTTTAGTATGCTAAGTGATATTCACTAACAATAAGTACAAAATTTCAGTGAGTCAATCGCATTCAGAACACACTCCCATGATGCAACAATATTTGCGCATCAAAGACCAGCATCCTGACCAGTTGCTGTTTTATCGCATGGGTGATTTTTATGAGTTGTTTTTTGATGACGCTGTACGAGCAGCCAAACTCATTGATCTCACATTAACTGCACGAGGCAAATCAGGTGGTGAGCCTATCCCAATGGCAGGTGTACCATATCACGCTGTAGAGGGATATTTAGCCAAACTCGTGCAACTGGGAGAATCCGTCGCGATTGTTGAACAGATTGGCGATCCTGCAACCAGTAAAGGCCCTGTAGAGCGAGCTGTACAGCGCATCGTAACCCCTGGCACTGTGACTGATGAATCGCTCTTACAAGCGGAACGGGATACCTGTATTGTCGCTGTTTCTTCATTCACCAAAGGGACCGATACACGCTTTGGTCTGGCAGCACTGGCGTTGAGTACCGGTCAATTTATCATTACTGAACCGGCCAATGAACAAGCTCTACTTGCTGATTTACAACGCTTGAACCCAGCAGAAATTTTATATGATGAAGCATTTGTTCACCCCGAATGGTTAGATCAATATAACGGTGTGCGTCGGCGACCCAGCTGGGAGTTTGATTACGGTACTGCCGAGCAACAGCTCAACATGCAATTTGGCACGCAGTCCTTAGCGGGCTTTGGTATTCCAAAAGGCGCCCTATCGACCGGTTGTGCGGGGTGTATTTTACAATACATCAAAGAGACCCAAAAATGTGCCTTACCACATCTATCGAGTTTAACTTATCAGGCGCATCATGACACGGTACAAATGGATGCCGCCACGCGACGTAATCTTGAACTCACGCAAAATTTAGCAGGGGGCGTCGATAATACGCTGTTCTCTGTGCTTAACAAAACGCAAACGCCCATGGGTGCACGTTTATTGCAGCAATGGATCCATCGCCCTTCACGTCAAGCACGTTTGGTCAGCCAACGCTATGACGCTATTGCGAGTTTTATTGCCCAGGGATTTGATACTATCCAGGCCGAATTGCGCAGCATTGGTGATATTCAGCGCGTATTATCTCGTTTGGCACTACGCAGTGCCAGACCCAGGGATTTTGCCCGCCTACAAAACTTATTCAATCGCTTACCCACGTTACAAGTACATCTAGCAGAACACAGTGATCCCAAGATAACGGCACTAGCTAAGACAATCGCTACCTATCCTGATTTTGCTGACTTGCTTAACCGCGCCATCATTGACAACCCTCCCGTCGTTATTCGCGATGGCGGGGTGATTGCACCTGGATTTAATGCTGAATTAGATGAATTGCGTGCATTATCGCAAGGAGCGACTGATTTTTTAACGGTTTTAGAGGAGCGAGAAAAAGCGGCGACCGGAATTGCCACGCTAAAAGTAGGCTACAACAAAGTCCATGGCTTCTTTATCGAAATTTCCAAGGCCCAAGCCGCCCAAGCCCCTGAGCATTACATTCGCCGACAAACACTCAAAAATAACGAACGTTTCATTATTCCAGAATTAAAAGCACACGAAGAGAAAGTACTCAACAGTCAAGCGCAAGCACTGGCACTTGAAAAACAGCTATATGAAGGTTTATTTGATGCATTGTTACCACAACTCTCTGCCCTCACCCTCACCGCTAATGCTTTGGCAGAGTGCGATGTTTTGACCTGTTTTGCGCAATGCGCAGTGGATTTAGACTTGACGCAACCAGAACTGGTTGAAGCACCTGGTATTGCCTATCGCGATGGACGCCACCTAGTCGTAGAGCAGGTGAGTCAGCATCCATTTATTGCCAACCCTGTGCATTTGAGCCCGGAGCAACGAATGTTAATGATCACAGGCCCCAACATGGGAGGCAAATCCACTTATATGCGCCAAACAGCACTGATTGTCTTATTGGCCCATATCGGATGTTTTGTACCTGCTCAGGACTGTGTTATTGGGCCTATTGACCGTATATTTACCCGGATTGGCGCGGCGGATGACCTTGCCTCTGGACGCTCTACCTTCATGGTAGAGATGACCGAAACGGCCAACATTTTACACAATGCAACCTCTCATTCCTTAGTCTTGATGGATGAAATTGGACGCGGTACCAGCACCTATGACGGTTTATCCCTTGCGTGGGCGTGCGCGGAATATCTGCATCGCAATATTCAAGCGTTTACTTTATTTGCGACGCATTATTTTGAACTGACACTGCTGGCAACATCGAGTGCAGGGATGAATAATGTACATCTGACTGCTTTAGAGCACGATGACAGTATCGTGTTTATGCACAATGTTAAACAAGGTGCGGCAAGTAAGTCTTATGGATTGCAAGTCGCGCAGTTAGCCGGTGTGCCAAAGGCAGTCATCAAGGTGGCACAACACAAGTTAGAAGCGTTAGAGACGCAATCAAGTCAGGCTGATACTATTACCGCTACCGCGTCGCAACATCCTGCAGACTCGACTATTACAGGCGGACCACAACAAATGCTCCTTGATAACACAGACCAAGCTTTGTTTGATGCACTCGACCAAGTCTCCGCAGATGAATTAAGTCCCAAACAGGCACTGGATTTCATATACTTATTAAAGTCCTTACGTACCCGCTGATCTGGTAGTGGTAAATTTATCATTTTATGGCAGATATTCGTTTGTGATCATGCGGATTATTGCGTATACTATTGTTCCATTCAGCAAGGTGCAACGGTGAATTCTTACCAAGCAATTTTGCTCAAAAAACTCAAGATTAAACAACGCATCTTAGGTATAACATGACCCATTATATTTTTGTCACCGGCGGGGTGATTTCGTCATTGGGCAAAGGAATTGCTGCAGCTTCGTTGGCTGCCATTTTAGAAGCTCGTGGACTCAACGTTACGATGCTAAAATTGGACCCTTATATTAATGTCGACCCAGGGACGATGAGTCCTATTCAGCACGGTGAAGTTTTCGTTACTGATGATGGGGCTGAAACGGATCTTGACCTCGGTCATTACGAGCGCTTTATACGTACCCGTATGACCAAGCGCAATAATTTTACCACCGGTCGTGTTTACGCATCAGTGCTAGAACGAGAACGTCGTGGTGATTACCTCGGTGCAACTATTCAGGTTATTCCACACATCACAAATGAAATCAAGCGCCGTGTTATTGAGGGGGCTGAAGGTAATGATGTCGCTATAGTTGAAATTGGCGGTACTGTTGGTGATATTGAATCACAACCCTTCCTCGAAGCTATTCGTCAATTAGGTACCGAGCTTGGGCGTGACAAAGCAATGTATATGCATCTGACCTTAGTACCTTACATGGCGGCATCCGGTGAGGTCAAAACTAAACCAACCCAACATTCAGTGAAAGAGCTGCGCTCTATTGGTATTCAACCTGATATTCTTGTATGTCGGAGTGAATCTTCATTACCCAGCAATGAGCGTGCAAAAATTGCCTTGTTTACTAATGTTGCAGACAAAGCCGTCATTTCCTTAAAAGATGTAGATAGCATCTACAAAATCCCAGCTGCATTAAAATCACAAGGCATGGACCAACTCGTTGTGGAACGTTTTGGTTTTGATGTCCCAGAAGCAGATTTGACTGAATGGGAACAAGTGTTATACGCTGAATCGAATCCGACGAATGAAGTCGTGATCGGCATGGTGGGTAAGTATGTTGAATTGGCGGATGCGTATAAGTCAGTCAATGAAGCCCTCAAGCACGCTGGGTTAAAAAACCGTTTGAGCGTCAAAATTGAATATATTGATTCCTCTGATATCACTGCCAAAGGTGATCACATCTTACATCACCTAGATGCCATTTTAGTACCGGGTGGTTTTGGCGAACGTGGTGTAGAAGGTAAAATTGAAGCCGCGCGCTATGCTC
>JBEVCF010000147.1:957-2360 GCA_040514355.1 Glaciecola sp. | reverse complement strand
CAAACACACCATACCCTGTGGTGGGCCTTATTTCTGAATGGTTAGATGCATCAGGCAACAAAGAACAACGTGACGAAGATTCTGATTTGGGCGGTACAATGCGCCTAGGTTCGCAGCTTTGTCATTTATTAGAAGGCACAAAAGCCCATCAATGTTACGGCTCGACTGAGATATACGAGCGTCATAGACATCGCTATGAAGTTAACAATACCTTACGTAAGCAAATAGAAGATGCAGGCCTGACGGTCAGCGGTCTATCGACAGATAAGGAATTGGTAGAGATGATCGAAATTGCGGAGCACCCGTTTTTCGTCGCTGGCCAATTCCACCCGGAGTTTAATTCGACCCCTCGTGATGGTCATCCCTTGTTTGAAGGGTTTGTGGCTGCAGCGGGCGAATTTCAAAAACAGAATCATTAAGAAGGAAGTACCAAAATGGCAAAAATTAGCCGTATTGTCGGCCGTGAGATCATGGATTCTCGTGGCAACCCCACTGTTGAAGCAGACGTATACTTAGAATGTGGTGCGATGGGTCGCGCCGCGGCACCATCAGGTGCATCCACCGGTTCTCGCGAAGCATTAGAATTGCGTGATGGGGATAAAAGCCGTTACTTAGGTAAAGGTGTGTTAAAGGCAGTTGCTGCAATTAATGAGACCATTGCCCCAGCGCTAATTGGTCAAGATGCAGCCGAGCAGCGTCAGATCGATACCATCATGATCGATCTTGACGGCACTGAAAATAAAGAAGTACTGGGTGCGAATGCAATCTTAGCTGTGTCACTTGCAGTAGCTAAAGCACAAGCTAACGCCGCAGGTATTCCACTGTATCAACACATTGCTGAAATTAATGGTACTGCGGGTCAATACTCCATGCCTGTGCCAATGATGAATATCATCAACGGTGGTGAGCACGCTGATAACAATGTTGATATTCAAGAATTTATGGTTCAACCTGTGGGTGCAAAAAGCTTTTCTGAAGCGTTGCGTATGGGTGCAGAAATTTTTCACAGCTTGAAAAAAGTATTGAGTGCTAAAGGTTTGAACACCGCTGTGGGTGATGAAGGTGGTTTTGCACCTAATTTGGCCTCTAACGAAGAAGCCCTAGCCGTTATTACTACTGCGGTTGAAAATGCTGGCTATAAAATGAATGAGGATGTAACACTTGCGTTGGATTGTGCCGCATCAGAATTCTATAAAGACGGCCAATACGTCTTATCAGGTGAAGACAAGTCTTTTGATTCTGAAGGCTTCGGAGACTACTTAGCAGAACTCACTGCGCGTTATCCCATCGTATCGATTGAAGATGGTTTAGACGAAAGTGACTGGGATGGTTGGGCAAGCTTGACCAACAAAATTGGCGACAAAGTGCAGTTAGTCGGTGATGATTTATTTGTGACCAACACC
>JBEVCF010000147.1:0-947 GCA_040514355.1 Glaciecola sp. | reverse complement strand
ATCGGTTCTTTAAGTGAAACACTAGACGCGATTAAGATGGCAAAAGATGCAGGCTTCACAGCCGTTATCTCGCATCGTTCAGGTGAAACAGAAGATGCGACTATCGCTGACTTAGCAGTTGGTACAGCTGCTGGTCAAATCAAAACAGGTTCACTGTGCCGTTCTGACCGAGTTGCAAAATACAATCAATTGTTGCGTATCGAGCAAGAATTAGGTGACAAAGCTACTTACAATGGTTTATCAGAAATCAAAGGCCAATAAGGTTGGGGTGACGTTACAGAATCGTAACGCTACCCATGCCTAAATCAAAAGGCTATTTTTTAGGCAGATTGTAGTTTACTATTATCTGCCTATTTTATTAGCGACGAAGAATGATGGTTCAGCAAAAAGACATTTTCTTTCAAGACGAACATGCAACGGCACTCGCCGAGCTAATGAATGCCTTGTACCAAAGAGAATGTCGTTATTTAGCTGAATATGGACCGGGGCAAGCGAGTTTGTTAAAACGCAAACTCAAACATCTGCCTCATCACGTCTACAACGCAGCACAAGATTTACTCAATAACCAGACCCCTATCGAAGTCGACATTCACAATGCGAGCTTTACGGCCAAACAAACAGCGACATGTCCTGGTTTAAAGCAAACCCCTGAACAAAAATTTGCCGCTCTATCCAAACCCCAGCCTTTGGGTACAGTTCTCCCGGTGTTGGTGAAAACCATTCACGGTATGCACATCGAAATCGATTCTGTTGACCGCGTTGACCCAGACCAACAGCTCATTCATGTCAACAAACACGGTTGGTTTGATTATTATGGTCATTCTCTGGCGACACAACCCGATACCTTAGCCTCGAATGAGTCGCAGTTTTATGAAATTGTGCTATTGCGACCCAGTAGAGCGATTTGGACAGCGGCATGTTGTGGCCACCAGTGGAAATATAAAGGC
>JBEVCF010000146.1:0-17716 GCA_040514355.1 Glaciecola sp. | reverse complement strand
GCATAATGGTATCGAGATATACGTGTGGATTGAGCCAAGTAAAGGCCAAGCACAACAACACGATTTTCAATACAGATTGAGTAGATTCACCTTCTGCGGTTAACGCATGTTGTGTCGTAAAGGCTGAGCGCAAACTCAGCAAGCCATAACCAGTCAAAAACAATGCGCCAAAGTAACGTGCAAACACCTCAATTTGAGGAAACTGGGCCACAATGGCGCCAAAGCCTGCCACTCCGACACCTATTAAGAAGGCATCAGAAATTGCACAAATCGTACACACCAAGAAGACATACTGGTTCTTGAGACCTTGTTTGAGGACAAACGCATTTTGTGAACCTATCGCTAAGATAAGCGAAAAACTCAAGCCAAAGCCTGCTACATAAGCAGCTAAATCCCACGGCACTAAGGTTGTTCCGCAATAAGTGGGATCAAATCTTGGATATCCTTCAATCCACCAGCATTAATAACATTGGTATACCCCATATCTATTAACTGTTGTGATGACGCTGTGGCACGATTGCCTGAGCGACAATACAAAACGATAGGCGTATCTTTGTCGAGGTTGGCTTGGCTAATTAAACCGGCTAATTTAGTATTTTGCATATGTAGCGCTGCAGGAAAGTGCCCAGCTTCCCATTCCTTATCAGTACGCACATCAATAACAACCGCACCATTAAGAATCGCTTCGCGACCTTTTTTGATATCTACTTGTTGCGCCGACACAGCAGGGATAAAAGCGAGAATAACGAGCGTGACAATCAACATTAAGCGCATATAAAGTTCCTAGAAATAACCAAAAAAAGGGCATGCAAAGCACACCCTTAAAAATATCATATCTTGTTATATGTGCCCACTTATTTAAGTGGTTCAGGGATCCTGACTACACCCTCCATCAAAATACGTGCAGAACGACTCATCGTTACCTGTTCAACTTCCCATTTGTTATTCACACACTTAGCTTTTGCGCCCACTTTCAGTGTGCCAGATGGATGTCCAAAAGTCACAGCATCGCTTGTGCCTCCACCCGCAGCCTCATTCACGATGGTGCCCGGAATCGCTGCAGCTGTTCCGATCGCCACGGCCGCAGTGCCCATCATGGCATGATGCAGTTTACCCATGGATAACGCTCGCACATGCAAATCAATTTGCTGCGCAGTCACCTTCGCACCACTAGACGTTGTATAGTCTTTCGGAGGGGCTACAAATGCGATTTTGGGGATATGCTGTGAAGTCTTAGCCGTTGCAATATCCGGACTCAAACCCATCTGCACCGCACCGTGTAAGCGCAGGGCTTCAAAGCGGGCTAAGGCAGCATCATCGCTATTGATTGCTTCTTGTAATTCCGTCCCGGTATACCCTAAGTCCTGTGCGCGGAAAAACAACGTCGGGATCCCAGAGTTAATCATGGTCACCGCTAACGGTTCTTCACCAGGCGCAAGTAAGGTATCAACCACATTACCCGTTGGGAATACCGCTTCATCTGGCTCAACGGGTGCCACAAATGCAATGGGTACTTCGGCGGCTGGAAAGGTCACCCCGTCTAGCATGAAGTCACCCGTTTCTTGCACTTGACCATTGCTAATTGGCACCGTTGCTAAAATCGTTTTACCGATATTTTGTTGCCAAATACGTACCTCACATACGCCGTTTTGAGGTATGCGTTGGGGATCGACCAAGCCTTTTTCAATCGCAAAGGACCCCACAGCTGCAGTCAAATTGCCACAATTACCGCTCCAATCGACAAACGCTTTATCAATCGCGACCTGACCAAATAAATAGTCTACATCGTGGTTTTGCTGGGCACTTTTAGACAAGATCACGGTTTTACTCGTACTTGACGTCGCCCCCCCCATGCCGTCGGTGTGCTTGCCATAAGGATCAGGACTCCCAATGACTCTAAGCAACATCGCATCGCGATATGCCCCTGGCACTCGTGCAGCTTCGGGTAAATCATTCAGTGCAAAAAACACCCCTTTGGAGGTCCCTCCCCGCATGTACGTAGCGGGGATCTTAATTTGCGGAGGAAATACTTGCATGTTACGCCACCTGACCGTCTAAAAAGTCTTGGGCAAAACGTTGCAGTACCCCTCCAGCACTGTATACAGAGACTTCCTCTGCTGTGTCCAAGCGACACTTAACCGGTGCTTTGACCACGTCACCATTGGCTCGCGTAATCACCAACGTCAACATTGCGCCAGCATCCACATCTCCTTCAATCGCGAAGGTTTCGGTACCATCAATGTGATAGGTTGCACGCGTTTCACCGTTAGTAAATTCCACCGGCAGAACGCCCATCCCAACCAAGTTGGTGCGGTGAATACGCTCAAAGCCTTCGGCCACTATCACTTCAACACCGGCTAGACGTACACCTTTAGCTGCCCAATCTCGCGATGAACCTTGGCCATAATCAGCACCTGCCACAATGATCAGAGGTTGCTTGCGCTCCATGTAGGTTTCAATAACTTCCCACATGCGCATCACTGTATGCTCTGGCTCCAGACGGGCTAATGAACCTTGTACAATGTCCCCATTTTCATCACGAACCATTTCATTCAACAGTTTTGGATTCGCAAAGGTAGCTCGTTGTGCCGTTAAATGATCGCCGCGGTGCGTCGCATACGAGTTAAAATCTTCTTCCGGCAGCCCCATTTTAGCCAGATATTCACCTGCTGCTGACGATGCCAAAATGGCATTTGACGGCGATAAGTGATCGGTTGTGATATTGTCACCCAGTACCGCCAATGCTCGCATGCCTTGCATAGTACGAGGTGCAGCCAACGCTCCTTCCCAATAAGGCGGACGACGGATATAGGTCGACATCTCGCGCCAATCATATAAAGGATTATTTTTCTCACCATAGTCTACCGATAAATCAAACATCGGGGTGTAGACCTGCTTAAACATCTCCGGTTTCACACAGCGTTTGATCACCGCTTCGACTTCCGCATCATCAGGCCAAATATCTTTGAGGTATACTGGGTTGCCATGTTTGTCTGTACCCAATGCGTCTTTTTCGATATCAAAACGCATCGAGCCTGCAATCGCATACGCGACGACTAACGGTGGCGACGCCAAAAAGGCTTGTGATGCATAAGGGTGAATACGACCATCAAAGTTGCGGTTACCAGATAAAACGGCGGTTGCATAAAGGTCACGCTCAATGATTTCACGTTGGATGTCAGGATCTAGCGCACCTGACATACCGTTACACGAAGTACACGCATACGCCACAATACCAAACCCTAACTGTTCTAGTTCACTGAGCAAGCCGGCTTCTTCTAGGTACATTTTGACCACTTTAGAGCCTGGCGCCAATGATGACTTCACCCAAGGTTGACGCACCAAACCTAACTCATTGGCTTTCTTGGCAAGCATACCCGCCATAATCACATTACGTGGGTTTGAAGTATTGGTACACGAGGTAATAGCGGCAATGATCACCGCGCCATCTGGCATAAGACCATCGGGCGTATCATACTGCTTGGCAATGCCACGCGCGGCAAGTTCTTTGACTGGCAGTTTGGCATGAGGATTAGACGGGCCAGCCATATTGCGCTCGACCGCGGACAAATCAAACGTCAATATACGTTCATATTCAGCCTCAACCATGCTATCAGCCCACAAACCGGTGTGTTTGGCATATGCTTCAACCAACGCCACTTGTTCAGGCTCACGACCGGTAAGGGTCAAATAGTCAATCGTTTGCTCGTCAATGTAGAACATGGCTGCCGTTGCACCGTATTCTGGTGTCATATTAGAAATCGTCGCGCGATCTCCCAATGATAAGTGTTTGGTACCTTCACCATAAAACTCAAGATAAGCACCGACCACACGTTCTTGACGTAAAAATTGCGTCAATGCTAAAACGATATCCGTAGACGTAATGCCCGGCTGAGGTTTGCCTGTGAACTCGACTCCGACGATATCAGGTAGACGCATGTAAGATGCGCGGCCGAGCATAACATTCTCTGCCTCTAAGCCACCAACTCCGATAGAGATAACGCCTAGTGCATCAGTATGCGGCGTATGTGAATCTGTGCCGACGCAGGTATCGGGAAACGCGACGTTGTCGCGTACTTGGACAACAGGTGACATTTTTTCCAAATTAATTTGGTGCATAATGCCATTACCCGGTGGGATCACGTCAACATTTTTGAAGGCCGTTTTGGTCCAGTTGATAAAGTGAAAACGGTCTTCGTTACGACGATCTTCAATGGCGCGATTTTTTTCAAACGCATCCGCCTCAAATCCGCCATGCTCAACCGCTAACGAGTGATCAACGATAAGCTGAGTCGGTACCACGGGATTGACTTTGGCAGGATCGCCGCCTTTTTGTGCAATCGCATCGCGCAAACCTGCCAAATCAACTAGCGCAGTTTGGCCTAAAATATCATGACATACGACGCGCGCAGGAAACCAGGGGAAATCGTGTTCGCGTTTGCGATAAATCAATTGCTCTAACGAGCGGTTAAGCGTCTCGGATGCGCATTTGCGTACCAAATTCTCTGCCAATACCTTAGAGGTATACGGTAGTTTGGCATAGGCACCCGGCTCGATCGCATTTACGGCGGCTTGCGCATCAAAAAACTCAATGCTTGAGTTGGGTAATGTGTGTTTGTATTGCGTGTTCATAGCTGTTCTCTTCAAACATGTTGTGGCGTCCAAATCCTAGACGCCATGTTCCGTAACCTAGCTGTAGAAATCTACTAGCGTTCGGTTTTATCCACGTTGTGCAATGGGCACAACGGCACGTGGCTCACTGCCGGTATAATCAGCACTGGGGCGAATAATACGGTTGTTTTCACGTTGTTCCATCACGTGTGCAGCCCAGCCAGTTAGGCGTGAACATACAAAAATAGGGGTAAATAACTTGGTCGGAATACCCATGAAGAAATACGCTGATGCGTGGAAGAAATCCGCGTTACAGAATAATTTTTTGGTATCCCACATGTATTCTTCACATGCGACTGAGATGTCATACAGCGAGCTATCACCGTATTCTTCTGAAAGCAGTTTTGACCACTTTTTGATGATCACGTTACGCGGATCAGATTCGCGATAAATCGCATGGCCAAAGCCCATGATCTTCTCTTTACGCGCAAGCATGCCCGCCATTTGTTCTTTCGCGTCTTCAGGTGATGTAAAGCGCTCGATCATCTCCATTGCCGCTTCGTTGGCACCACCGTGTAGTGGACCGCGTAACGAACCGATCGCACCGGTAATACACGAGAACATATCCGATAAGGTCGAGGCACACACCCGTGCTGTAAAGGTTGAGGCATTAAACTCGTGCTCTGCATACAAAATCAATGAAACATCCATGACTTTACGATGTAAATCAGAAGGTGTTTTGCCCGTTAATAAAGCTAAGAAATGACCGCCGATGGAATCTTCTTCAGACGTACAATCAATCTCTACGCCTTCGTGTGAATAACGGTACCAGTAGGTCATGATCGCTGGGAAGGCCGCCAATAAACGATTGGCTGCACGGTTTTGGTCATTGAAATCCACTTCTGGCTCAAGATTACCCAAAAATGATGCCCCAGTGCGCATGACATCCATTGGATGCGCGTCTTTAGGAATGAGTTTAAGCACCGCTTTTAATGCATCCGGTAAATCACGCATGCTCTTAAGCTCGCTGATGTACGCATCAAGTTGCGCTTGCGTAGGCAATTCGCCGTTAAACAACAAATACGCCACTTCCTCAAACGTCGCATTATCAGCCAAATCCGATACATCGTAGCCACAATAGGTCAACCCACTGCCTGATTTGCCCACTGTACATAGTTTTGTTTCACCTGCAGATTGTCCACGTAAACCTGCACCACCTAATTTTTTATCTACCATATTCTGATCCTCTTTTTGATAGGAATGTTTGAAGCTCGCCACTGTGGCTATTTATTCTTGCCTTCAGCAAACAGCGCATCGAGCTTTTGTTCATAGTCGTGATAACCGAGATAATCGTATAAATCCATGCGGGTTTGCATGGTATCTACCACGGCTTTTTGGTCGCCATCTGCCAAGATATGACGATAGACATTTTCTGCTGCTTTGTTCATTGCACGGAACGCAGATAGTGGATATAGCACCATGGCTGCCCCCCATTCGCCGAGTTGCTCTCGATTCCACAATTCCGTTTGACCAAACTCAGTAATGTTGGCCAAAATGGGGACATCTAACGCTTCGCTAAACGCGCGATAGTGCTCTTCTGTTTTGACCGCTTCAGCAAAGATGCCATCTGCACCCGCCGCTACATAGGCTTTAGCTCGTTCAATCGCAGCCTCTAAGCCCTCTTGTGCAAACGCGTCCGTACGCGCCATGATGAAAAAGTCAGGATCGGTACGCGCATCGACGGCCGCTTTAATACGATCGACCATCTCTTCCGTAGAAACAATTTCTTTATTGGGACGGTGACCGCAGCGTTTTTGGGCTACTTGGTCTTCCATATGCACGGCTGCAGCACCGGCTTTTTCCATATCACGAATTGTTTTGGCAATATTAAACGCACCGCCCCAACCCGTATCGATATCAACAAGTAGAGGTAGATCACACGCAGACGTAATGCGTTGAACATCAACAATGACATCGTTTAATGACGTCATACCCAAATCAGGCAGGCCATAGGATGCGTTAGCAACACCACCACCGGATAAATAAATGGCTTGGTGGCCGATTTGTTTGGCCATCATTGCTGAATAAGCATTAATGGTACCAACGATTTGTAGTGGTTGGTTGTCTTGTAAAGCCTGTCTAAATTTTTTACCTGGACTCATATGTCCTCCTTTTGGGTACTTGCTGTATGTCTAAGATTAGCCAACTTTTTCTAAGCGGCCGTTAATTTGGTTTCGATAGTTCGTCGCGAATAGGTGATATGACGTCGCATCAGCATTTCTGCTAATTCTTCATCGCGATTCGCAATGGCTTGGGCAATGTGTTTGTGCTCAGCATACGCGGTTGTGACACGAGGGCCTGCCATACCCAGTTGCACACGGTACATGCGTACAAGGTGATAAATACCATCGGTTAACAAAGTGATGAGTTGCTGGTTTTTACTACCGAGAATAATACGATAATGAAAATCGTAATCCCCAGCCTCTTGATAATAAGTCTCGCCGTCTTTGACAGTGTCAAAATGGGAATCCAACAAAGCTGAAAGCTCTGATATCTCAGCATCGGTCATATTACGAGCAGCAAGGCGAGCCGCCATGCCTTCTAACGACTCTCGGATTTCGTACAATTCGGCTAAGCCAGCAGAGCTTAGCTCAACCACACGCGCGCCAACGTTGGCTTTGCGCTCTACAATATGACAAGCCGTTAGGCGGTTGATGGCCTCACGAATGACTGCGCGACTGACTTGGTATTTTGTCGACAATTCGGTTTCACTAAGCTTAGCGCCTGCGACAATTGCCCCTTCGACAATATCCTGTCGAAGCTGATAAAAGGTTTTATCTGCCGAGGTAATTGCAGTGGATTGCGGTTGTTCGCGAGAAGTAACTGTTGCCAAATGAAAAGCCTATTAAGTTCTGCATTGTCGACAATATAGGCTTTTTGTTAAGTGTTTGCAAGATTAATTTATAAGATTGTCGACAATTTGACTGAGCTTTGCAACGGGCTTGGTCCACTGTCCATCGATATATAGCAAGGCTGTCTTTTCTTGTGCACCAGCAATAAAAATACGAAAATCTTCATCATCCAACTCCATTCCTAGGGGAGTATTTTTATACCCTTGTAATAATCTTTCTATTTTTTGCTCGGTCAAAGCTGTGTATCTTAGCTGTTGAGCCGGTTCAGGTTCATTGGTTGATAACTAGATAGCGCCCACACAGTCATTATCGATGGCAGCGAGCAAATCATCGCTTATACCCTTCAGGGTATTTTTTATGTTTTAAACCCTAAAGGGTATAACCACCAATACTTGCCTGACAAAACAGAAAATTGTTACAGTGTTACTAGTTGATTTAACTTGAGCATAACAATGACAAAAATACGTTCTATCTTCCGCTTACCATGCATATTACTCGTTGCATTAATCTCACTGCAGACCCATGCAGCGACTGCCAAAAACACCTTAGACACCTTCCAACCTGAAGACATCTTTGAGCTTGAAGTCGCCAACGATCCGAAACTGTCTCCCGATGGTAAACACCTCGTTTACGTCAGACGCTCCAACGACATCATGACAGACAGTGCGCGCTCTAGTTTGTGGATCATCAATACAGACAATAATGACCACCGGCCACTATTGTCGGGAAAAGCCAATTTTTATGCCCCACGCTGGTCAGCCGATGGTACCCGTCTAGCCTATATCTCTAACGTAGAAGGTCGTGCGCAAGTCTATGTGCGATGGATGGATACGGGACAAACGGCATTAATCACCAATTTAAATCGTTCAGCAGGCTCGCTCACCTGGTCGCCTGATGGTAAAAACATTGCCTTTACCATGAGTGTCGATGCCAACGAAAAACCGTTCTCCGTCAACATGCCCAAAAAACCCAAAGGCGCCAAATGGTCAGATTCCTTTACGTACGTAACAAAAGCGCGTTATCAGGCTGATGGGCGTGGCTTGTTAGAACCGGCTTATACGCACATTTTTGTAATCCCCAGCGAAGGTGGCACTGCACGTCAATTAACCCAAGGTAATTATCACCATCGAGGTGCATTGAGTTGGACGAAGGATAGCCAAGCACTTATTTTTTCCTCCAACCGCTCCGATAACTGGGAGTATGAGCCCGCAGAATCTGACTTGTTTAAGGTCACCATGGACGGTGAACTGACTCAACTTACCTCAGCTCCGGGCAGTGAAAGCGCACCGGTAGTATCACCCAACGGCAAACTCATTGCTTATAGCAAGCGCGATAATAAAAAACTTGCCTATCGCAACCGCTATCTACATGTGATGAATATTGATGGTTCTGAGGATCGCAATCTGTCTGCTGAAATTGATAATTCGTTGTCCAATTTTCAGTGGAAAAACAACACTCACCTCTATTTCCAACAAATGTTACGCGGCCAGACACAAGTTGACCTTATCTCACTTGACGGAGAACATAAAACCGTCGCCACCGGCTTAGGTGGGCAATCGCTAGGGCGTCCTTACATCAGTGGCGATTATAGCTATGCAAACAATGTTTTGGCCTTCACCAAAGGGCGGTTTGATCGACCTGCGGATATGCATATTCTTAAAGAAGATCAAGTAACTCAAGTAACGCAATTGAACGAAGATGTGTTTGGTCATAAAGATTTGGGCTCGATCGAGGAATTTACCTACTCATCGTCCATTGATGGTGAGGAAATTCACGGCTGGTATGTATTGCCCCCAGGTTACGACCCAGATAAAACCTATCCTATGATCATCGAAATTCACGGCGGCCCTCACCTTGCTTATGGCCCGCATTTTTCCGCGGAAGTGTTGCGTATGGCTGCCGAAGGGTATGTGGTGTTTTATAATAACCACCGAGGCAGCACTGGCTATGGCGAGCGTTTTGCCCTGTTGTTACAAAACAAATATTCTTCCAAATACGACTTTGCTGACCATATGTCCGGAATTGATGCACTGATTGACAAAGGCATTGTCGATCCTGAGCAACTCTATATCACTGGTGGCTCAGCAGGCGGTATTGCAACAGCTTATGCGATCGGTCTAACTGATCGCTTTAAAGCGGCAGTTGTAGCGAAACCCGTCATCAACTGGATCTCAAAAGTCCTGACTGCAGATAGTGGTTTGTACCAAATCCCACATCAGTTCCCAGGGATGCCATGGGAAGAGTTTGATCACTATTGGGAGCGCTCACCCTTATCCTTGGTAGGCAATGTAACCACCCCGACCATGTTATTGACGGGTGTTAACGACAAGCGCACGCCAATGTCTGAAACCGAACAATATTATCAAGCCTTAAAACTGCGCAAAGTCGATACGGTGTTAGTCAAAGTCCCAGGCGCTTCGCATGGCATCGCATCCAGACCATCACGCATGGTTGGCAAAATTGAGAATATTTTAGCGTGGTTTGATCGTTATAAAAACGCTGAATAATTACAAGAGGGGTTGAAAAAGTCGATGCAAAGATCAAGCAAGTGATCATGAGTTTAGAGTTACAGCTAGAGACAAACGATGGATTTTTCTTGCTGCTAGACGAGGCTAAAATTCCTATCCAACAGCAAGAATAAACACCGAGCTTTTTCTCCATTGCTAGGGAAGGCCTAACTAAATGCCTCTCCTAGCACTCACCAAATACACTATCTCTGGTAGCACCACCTTGCCATCTTTGGCGTAGGGTTTACATGCCTCTGCGAGCGCTTGTTGAGTGCGGGTTATCGTCTTTAAATCTGATGCTTGTAAGGCTGCACTTGCCGAATAAAGCTATCTATCAAATCTTATTTTTGATATTTCACGACTTTTTGCATTTGCGAGACATCCGTTACAACCGTTTGACCTTCCAGTTGTGCAAACGGTTGGTCTTGGAATTTATTTCCGCGCAGCTGAATATTCAATCGAGCTGCCTCTGGATTGAGCATCGTTTCCCGATAGAAAGTCTTGATATCTTCCAAGCTCACCGCTTCAACGGCTGCGATCAATTTAGCTTTAGAATCAAACTCGAAGTTTTCTAAGTACCAATCACTTAAGATCGGCCCGACTTCATCACTTAAATTCTTCGGCGTTTCTTGCAAGTTCACCAAGGCCGCATTTTTTAATTGAGCAAATGTCGCTTCATCTAACTCACGTAATGCCTTGGCATACTCCTCTTTCATCGATTCAAAACGCGCTTGCATGTCAGCCGGGTGCTTCACCGGCGTTTGAATATACATCCCTAACCCAGTGTAATCATCCACAGTCGGTGCAAAGCTCCCTACCGTGTAAGCGAGTTGCTCTTCGGTTCTCAGCTTATTAAAGACAAAATTGCGCAAGTGACTATTGAGTACCAGACCACGCGCCTCTTGTGCAACACCCGCTACTGGGTGCATGTGGATATCAATCACGGCCACATCCGCCACATCAATATCTTTTTGATACACGATCACTTCGCCAGGTTGTGGTAGCCAACGTGCGGCTCTGGCATATTCAGTCACGCTGCGCTCACCCGGCAGAATACTTTTGACCTTTGCCACCATCTCAGCGACATCGGCAGCGCCATAGTTACCAAACGCAAATGCGCGCACCTGGTTTTGCCCCATAGTCTGTGCAATCACGTTTTGTAAATCTGCAATGGTCAACTGTTTAGCTCGCGTCATTAACGCTTGTTCATCATAGGTGCCAGCACGTACCAACTGACGGTATTTGCCAATGACCTGGTTGATCGGGAATGCTTTGCCCGAGTTCGCAATATTGCGTACATAACGGTCAATGGCTTGTGCGAAATTTTGTTGATTTATCGTGATATTTAAACCCGCAAATGCCTGCTCAAGTAAATCCGCTTGCTTGTCCGTGAACCCATCTAATGTGAACTTGATCCCATTAAGCGCCGCAAATGACAAGCGCATACCGGCAATACTGGCCTCGGTTTGTAAGGCCGCATTTTGCAGATTGTAGAGATCTTGCCAAATACTCAACAAGATCTCGGTATCCATGTCCTGTAAATTATTGGGGTTGTTGATATACAACTCGACCAAGCCCTTGGGTTGGGTGGGGAATTTTTCACTCGCAAATTGCCACATCTTTAAGCCAGGTTCATCAACGACCAGTTGTGGTGCAGTACGCAACGCAGCATCGACCTCCGCCAGCGCAAAGTTCTCTGGCAAGAGCGTGTTCACTTTGGGGAGATTCATCGCAAAACCCACTGGTTTTGACCAACTTTGGATTTCCTCTGCGCTCACATCTTCAATCCGATACTTGCCATCATAGAAGTGCAATTGACTGTCAGTTTGTTCTTGTTGAGAAATGTACCAAACTTTCAACGTTTCAGGTGTGAGTTGGGCTAACACATTTTGAATCGCCCCTTTGTCAAATTCAGCAAAATAAAATGGTGCATTAATCGCGTTGGGCAAGGGGTAATCTTGCATGGCCGCAGCTAAGTTTGAAACATAGTTAAACTCATCACCTTTTTCTAAAAACTGGAATTGGTTGTTGAGCGACGTTTGGATCTCTTTGAAATATTTTTCATCCACACCATCGGTACGGATCATATCTAGGTATTGCATCACCGTTGCCACAATCGTCTCGCGGTGTTGCATACCCAAATCCGTTAACTCAGCATTGATGAAAAACGTCCCATAGTTACCATATTGATTGGGTGAGGCGCCGGCTGTGAACGATGACACCCATCCCTTATCTCGTAGAATTTGTGCAGGCGTGCCTGGCATCTCTGAATATAACAAATAAGCAATAAACTTGTTGGGTTTCACCGCAAAGTCAGCCATGTTGTTGCGGATGGTAAAATCTAAACGGAGTTGTTTGACATCTTCATTGGGGTAATAAAACACCCGTTTCCCACCTTTTGCAGACATGTCGACATCTGCGGTGACCTCAGGCTCAGGAATATTTTTATTTTTGATTGGCGAAAAATACTCTGTTGCCAAGGTTTTCATCTCGGCCAGTGGACGATTCGATATCATCGCTACATCCATGATGTTGGCAGAGTAATATTGCTCAAAGAAGGCTACTGTCTCGGGGTGTAATAAACTGCCTTCCTTGTCTCCTAAAGTCTCGAGATTACCAATCAAAAAACGATTAGCCGGGTGCTCTCCCATCATTTTACGGGACAACTTAAACTGCCCAAAAAAATCCATTTCACGGCGCATAGACCATTCGGCATTGACCGCATTGATCTCTTTCTCAGTGTACTCAGGATACAGTTTGGGGGCTTTAAAAAAGTCTGAAAAACGATCCAGAGCTTCTGGAAACGCATCATTGTTGACTTTGAACATGTAGTTGGTGATATCCATCCACGTGTAAGCGTTATGCGCCCCGCCGTTTTTGGTCATAAACTCCGAATACTCATTCGTATCGGGATATTTTGCCGTTCCTAAAAACAACATGTGCTCAAGATAATGCGCCATGCCTTGTTGCGTCATAGGGTCTTGCAACAACCCTACACCCACGCTCAACGCAGCGGCAGATTTTTCTACACTCGGATCGGATACGAGGATAACCGAGATCCCATTATCCAACGTCATCGTTGCATATTCACGATCGTCATTTGGGCTGACGGCGAGGGTTGGTTTAGTTACCAGTTTGTCAGCATTTTGCACTACATTACTCGTTTGCATACACGCGCTCAGACCTAGCGTTCCCATAGTCAAACTTGTAATTAATGCCAGCTTTTTCCATGCAGCTTTACCCGTTGAACGACTGAATTGCATTCTCTTTTCTCCGTTATAATAGGATTGTTTATAAATTCAGAATAATCGATGCCACTCCAAAAATAAACGAGCTTAGAGACAGAAATAGTTACAAGTTATGTCGGTATTTTGGTCAATCCTCCCTTTGTCTATAAAAGTCTGCTACCATTTTCTTTTTACTTGTGGAGAACGACTGTGAAACTCGCTTCTTGGAATGTCAACGGCGTGCGCGCCATCATGAAAAAAGACTTTTTAGACTCATTTGCAGCACTCGGAGCAGACGTATTGTGTTTGCAAGAAACTAAAGCTACTGTCGAGCAGGTCAAAGAAGCACTGATAGCATTAGAAGGATACACAGTCTATGCTAATGAAGCGGTGAAGAAGGGTTATTCGGGCACCGCCATCATTACCAAGCAACCCCCCATCAGCGTAAGCTATGATATAGGGATTGAAGAACACGACCAAGAAGGACGGGTGATCACGGCTGAATATGAAACGTTTTACTTGGTCACGGTGTATACGCCCAACTCATCCAGTGAACTCAAACGTCTGGATTATCGCGTGACCTGGGATGCTGCATTCTTGGCTTATGTAAAAGAACTGGAACAAACGAAACCTGTTGTTATATGTGGGGATTTGAACGTCGCACATCGCGATATTGATCTTGCTCGCCCCAAACCAAACTACAATAAAAGCCCAGGCTACATGCAGGCAGAAATTGATGGTATCGACAATCTTACCCAAGCAGGACTCATTGATACTTTCCGCACCTTGCATCCTGAAGAAATCAAATACAGTTGGTGGAGCTATCGAGCTGGGGCTAGAGCGAAGAACGTAGGCTGGAGAATTGATTATTTCTTAGCATCTGAAGCGTTAAAAGAAAATATAAAAGATGCGGAAATCCATACTGAGCTGTTTGGTTCGGACCATTGTCCCGTGAGTATTGAATTACACGTTTAGTTAACGTTAATAGAGCATACTAATAAGCAAAAACCCAAGCTATGAACGACTTTTTATTGCGTCTAATGCTTGGGTTTATTTTATATAAGCTTATCTACATGGTCATCACAGTTATTGCCATGCTTTTGACTCATTAGCCTTTTGCAAATGCATCCTGTAGAGGTGGCACTACTTGCTTTTTACGGCTCAGTACACCATCAAGCCATACTTCTGCGTTATCCACTGTTACGCCATAAGCATCAGCAATAATGGTTTCATTGTCAGATGCGATCAACATTAATGAACCTTCTTTCATAATGTCTGTTAGTAACAACATGACAGAGTGACGATTGCCTTCTTCTTTTAGCTTCATGATGTCTGCAGCAAGGTCTGCTTTGATCTCATCAAACACAGACAAATCAATTACTTCTAATTGACCGATACCCACTAGGTTACCGTGCATGTCAAAGTCTTTGAAGTCGCGCATAACCAAATCACGTACTGGCGTACCTTGCACGGCAGATTTTACTTTGAACATTTCCATGCCAAGCGCTTTGTAATCTTCGATGCCGGCAATCTCAGCTAAGGCCTCAACACATTTGATGTCTGCCGTAGTGCACGTAGGTGATTTGAAAATAACAGTATCTGACAAAATGGCACACATCATCAAACCTGCATAGGCTGGCGGGATCTCGACATTGTAAAAGTCATACATCATCTTGACGATGGTGTTAGAACAACCGACTGGACGGATCCAACACTCTAGGGGCGTAGACGTCGTCAAATCACCTAGCTTGTGATGGTCAACAACACCCACTACGGTAGCTTCGTCGATATCATCTGGTGCTTGGGTTTTCTCAGTGTGGTCAACAATATACACTTCTTCACCGGCATAGCTCATTTTAAGCTCTGGCGCTTCAAAGCCAAATTTATCCAAAATGAATTGTGTTTCAGGTGACACATCGCCTAGACGTGTTGGGATGGCTTCTTCACCGATTTGGTTTTTTAAATACGCAATTGAAAGCGCACCACAGATCGAATCCGAATCAGGGATTTTGTGACCTACAACATACATTGCCATAAATTATTACTCCATAAAAATTTGGCAATATTTTATATGTAAAAACATCTTGATGCCAATAATGCTGTAGTGGTAGTGCGGGAAATAACAAAAAAGACCTGTCTTCGTTGTCACGAAAACAGGCCAAGCAGGGGAAGTGGAGAACACTCAGAATGGACACCGCTTAGCTTCCCCAAATTAAGCGGTGTTATTGGTAGGCTTTAGTCCATTTTTAGCAAGTAATCAAAGGCCGCCAAACTGGCTTTTGAACCCTCACCCATCGCAATAATAATTTGCTTGTACGGGACTGTTGTCACATCGCCACAAGCAAAGATACCTGGCGCAGACGTCTCACCTTTTTCATTGATAATCACCTCTCCCCAAGGCGTCAGTTCGACCACGTCTTGGAGGATCTGTGAGTTAGGGACTAATCCAATTTGGACAAAGATCCCATCCAAGCGTTGTTGTTTGATCTCGCCAGTCGCACGTTCTTCATATTCGATAGCACTGACTTTGCCATGCTCTGCAAGCACTTGTTTTGTCGCAGCGTTTTTGACCACACTGATATTGTCGCGTTTGGCTAATTGATCAACTAGCACTTGGTCAGCTTTCAACTCAGGTAAAAACTCATACAAGGTGACCGATTTAACAATACCGGCCAAATCTAATGCGGCTTCCACGCCTGAGTTACCACCGCCGATAACCGCGACGTCTTTGCCTTTATAGAACGGACCGTCACAATGTGGGCAATACGCTACGCCATTACCAATATTTTCTTTCTCTCCCGGGACATTGAGTTCACGCCATTTTGCACCTGTCGCCACAATAATGGTTTTACTCTCAATCACTTCACCACTAGACAACGTAATGCGCTTGATATCCCCTTGTTCAATCTGGGTTACTTGCAGGTGCTCTTTGAGTGTTACATCATAGTCTTTCAAGTGCGTCATCATGGCACCGGTCAGTTGTGGGCCCGTCGTTGAAGACACAGAAATCAGGTTTTCAATGCCCATCGTCTCTTTTACTTGACCACCAAACTTCTCGGCAATCATAGTAACAGCCAAACCTTTCCGCGCTGCATAAATCGCTGCAGAAACGCCAGCAGGACCACCACCTAGCACGGTAACATCTTGAAGTGGTAACGCTTTTTCTGGTGCAACACTTTGTACATCAGGCGCTACTTCCATTAATTTAGACACTAATTGCGCAGTATCGATTTTACCGTTCGCAAATACTTCATTATTTAGGTAAACACTAGGCACACCTTGGATATTGTTCTCTTCAATAAGGGTTGGGAACAAACCGCCATCAATCATTTCAGTGGTAATATGCGGATTGAGTAACGCAAATTGATTCAACGCCTGCACGACATCTGGGCAATTATGACAGCTCAAGCTGACATATACCTGAAAATGCATAGGTTGGGCAACGCGTTTAACCATATCTTGAATACTTTGGTCCAATTTCATCTCAGTCCCAGTCGCGTGCAATACGGCCAATACCAAAGAATTAAATTCATGCCCGCCAGGGATCCCAGAGAAAATCACTCCGGTCGGTTCTTGGTTCACTAATAAAGTGAAAGAGATTGGACTACGTAACTCATCACGGTCCTGTTCTTCGACAGAAATCAGTGTATTTACGGTAGCAAAGTCTTGTAAAAATTTGAGCAACTCGGCACGCTTTTCATGCTCCCCTGTTTGCAGTACAAACGTCAGTGGCGCAGTCATGTTTTGCGTATATTGCTTAAGCGCATTCAAAATATCGGGAGTCATCATCTTTATTTTCCTTTTTTATAAGACGCACTGATCGAGACAGTGTGGATAACACCATCAATGCGTACGAGTTACGGAGCTTTGAAGTGATGAGGGCAGCTTTGCCGCCCTCGTTTAACTGGGCTTAGATTTTACCTACTAAATCTAGGCTAGGTGCTAATGTTGCTTGACCTTCTTCCCAAGCAGCTGGGCACACTTCACCATCATTATTGGCAACATATTGTGCAGCTTTGACTTTACGAAGCATGTCTTTTGCAGAACGACCAATACCTAAGTCATGGATTTCAGCAACTTTGATAACGCCTTCAGGGTTGACTAAAAATGTACCACGTAATGCTTGGCCTGCTTCTTCGATCATGATGTCAAAACCACGTGTGATGGCACCTGTTGTATCACCTAACATAGGGTAAGTCACTTTGCTGATTGCTTCAGAATTTTCATGCCATGCTTTGTGTACAAAGTGTGAATCTGTTGATACCGCGTATACTTCAACACCAAGTTCTTTTAACTCTGCATAGATAGACTGCATATCTTCTAATTCAGTTGGGCACACAAAGGTGAAGTCAGCTGGGTAGAATAAAAAGATAGACCATTTACCTTTTAGATCATCAGAAGAAATGGTAACAAAGTCAGACTGACCAGGAACAAATGCTTGGGTGCTGAACTCAGGGAT
>JBEVCF010000145.1:0-4828 GCA_040514355.1 Glaciecola sp. | reverse complement strand
AAGTTTCTGTCCCCTTCGTCTAGAGGCCTAGGACACCGCCCTTTCACGGCGGTAACAGGGGTTCGAATCCCCTAGGGGACGCCATATAAATCAAGCCACCTGCGGGTGGCTTTTTTTAAAAAAAGCATTGACAGGATGACATCAAATCCTTAAAATGCGCACCTCAATTGAGACAGAGTGTAGCAATTGAAATCAGCAAACCTCCCGGTTTGCCCTAGGAGCAGCTATGCTGCACAGAATGTAAAAGTTTCTGTCCCCTTCGTCTAGAGGCCTAGGACACCGCCCTTTCACGGCGGTAACAGGGGTTCGAATCCCCTAGGGGACGCCATATCACTAAGCCACCTTCGGGTGGCTTTTTTGTTTACGACAAGATGCAGTTTATGCCAAACACAGTAACCTTAGCCCCCATGGAAGGTGTCGTTGATCACTTGATGCGTGACATGCTGACCCAAGTGGGTGGGTTTGACCTGTGCGTGACTGAATTTGTACGAGTAGTCCAAACTAAACTTCCAAAAAAAGTCTTTTATCGTCTCTGCCCTGAATTAAAAACGGGCGGTTATACACCCGCAGGCGTGCCCGTCAAAGTCCAGTTGCTGGGTCAACACCCACAATGGATGGCCGAGAATGCAGTAACAGCGATTGAGTTGGGCTCTCACGGTGTGGATATTAATTTTGGCTGTCCAGCCAAGACCGTCAACAAGTCGCAGGGTGGAGCCGTGTTATTGCAATACCCTGAAACGCTCTACCAAATCGTCAAAGCAGTCCGAGAGGCTGTGCCTGCAGAGCAACCCGTGACAGCAAAAATTAGACTGGGGTTTAATGATACCAGTTTGGCCTTTGAAAATGCTGCTGCCATAGATGCTGCTGGCGCCAGTAGTTTGGCGATTCATGCGCGAACCAAAAAAGATGGGTATCGTCCGCCCGCTTACTGGCCGTGGATTGCTCAGATCAAAGAAAAAGTCAGTGTGCCGATTGTCGCTAATGGTGAAATTTGGTCTCAAGCCGATGCGCAGTTATGCCAAGCACAGTCGAACTGCACTGATCTCATGATCGGGCGTGGCGCGTTAGCGTTGCCGAATTTAGCAAATTGTATTAAGACCGGCGAGGCACCGATGGATTGGCCGACGTTAATATCTTTGCTGATCCAGTATTCCGGTTATGAAATTTATGGCGATAAAGGACGCTATTATCCCAATCGTATCAAACAGTGGTTTAGTTACTTAAAACGTCAGTATCCCGAAGCGGACAATCTATTTGCTAACATTCGCAAATTGAATACCGCTGAAGAAATCGTCGCGGTCTTGCGCGCACAACATTCATAGTTTAAACAGGCAGGGCAGGTAATCGCGAAATCTTAAGTGCACCGCGATATTCCTGTAAACCCAAGCGTCTAAGTAAGTCCCGCGTAGATTTATCTACCCCAATGATCGTCACATGTTGCTCTTGGACAATCGCTTTGTTCACTATATCAATGATGATGAGTGCAGTGGAATAACCCACGATCCGAGCTTGTGACAAATCAATAATTAATTCACGATGCGTTTTGAAATCGCGATAGCGTCGATGCAAGCCCCGTCCTACGGCATAACTCACCGGTCCAGTGATTTTCATCAAAACGGTGGATTGGGCACGCTTGTTAAGATAATCCTGCTCGGTTGAGCTTAATCGCTGTTGTTCACTGACCCCGTCACTTAAAATGATATCGCCTAGTTGTAGGTCGGATAGTCGTTTTACTGTATCTATATTTTTTATAAAGACGCCCACTAGCACGGCGGTGATCAGATCAAATGCTAAGGTTAAAATTAACACTGTAAACATCAGAAAGACTGGGAAAAACGGCAATTTGTGGAGTCGCTTTAAAAATGGCCAATCAATAATTTCAATCCCGACTTTGATTAATATGGCTGCCAAAACAACTTGAGGGATGTGTTCAAACAAACTGCCTAAGCCCAACACGGCGACTAATAACAAGATGCTATGAACAACTCCTGCACTAGGGCCTTGTCCACCTGCTTTAATATTCACCATTGAGCGCATGGTGGCACCGGCACCGGGTAATGCTGCGAAAAAGCCAGCGATTGTGTTGGCGAACCCTTGACCAATCAATTCTTGTTCTGAATCGTGTTGTTCGCCACTTTCGTTATCTAACACCAAAGAGGTGAGCAAAGAATCAATCGCGCCTAGCACCGCTAGCATAAATGCGTTGACTATAATGGTGTCAATTGCAGCCAAGTTAAATGTCGGGATCACAAAGCCCGGCAGTCCCGATGGCAATGTACCAATGCGCTGCAGTGAATCAGCAAATGGCATGACTAACGACAAAACAGTCAGAACCACTAATATGACCAATGCTGCAGGTAAGCGAGTCGCAAATTTACCGCGCCATAAATACAACAATACCAAGCCCAACAAGGCCATCAACAACGCAAAACCATTCATGTGTTCCCAGTAATGAGGGAGATCTAAGAACACGGCGCTGATGGAACTAGCATGGGCAAACCCAAATATGACAGGGATCTGCAGCACAATAATGATCAAGCCAATACCGCTCATGAAGCCTGAAACAACAGGGTAGGGCACCATGACGATATATTTACCAATTTTACACAAGCCCATAGCGATTTGGATCAGGCCTGCAAGGATCACGGTGGTGAATGTCAGCGCTAACCATTGGTCAGGGTAGTGTTGAGTAAATTCTAAAATCACCGTTGTCATCACCACGGTCATTGGACCGGTTGGGCCACTGATTTGTTGACGCGTACCACCAAAAATTGACGCAAAAAAACCTACAATAATGGCACTATACAAACCCGCCATGGGGCCCGCGCCACTGGCGATACCAAAGGCTAGGGCGAGTGGAAGCGCCACGACGCCAGATGTGATCCCACCAACAATGTCTTGTGGCAAGGTATGAGTAAAATCCCTACGCGTGTAATACATATATGTCGCTATCAGTGAGTGTGTAAAACAGGATTTTCCACAGTAGCTCAAAAATGCGTCAGATGCTCATAAGCCTATAGTCGCAGATAAGCCTTGTAAGTCATGGGTATATCTACTAGATTACGTGTTTTGAACATTGACAGATATTATAAACAAAAAGGAAGAGTCATGGATCATTCACGCTTGCATCGCGGGTTATGGATTGGTTTGTTGGCAGTCGGTTTAGTTGGGTGTGGCGCTGATGACAGCCATGACCAAGATGCCATCAATACTGTTGAACCCGTTGTTATCAATAAAGACCCATTTCCAAGTACTTATCGTGTATTGCCTAGCAAACCGACCTTAATCACCAACGTACATATTTTAGATGGTATTGGTGGCTTGTTTGAAGACACTCAAATTTTACTGCAAGACGGCAAAGTAGTCGGTATAGGTGCAGAGTTAACTATTCCGGAAGATACTGTGATTCTAGACGGTAAAGGTCAATGGGTAACGCCAGGGATCATCGATACGCATAGTCATCTTGGGGTGTATCCTTCTCCTGATACACGTTCACATGCAGATGGGAATGAAATGACCAGTCCGGTCACTTCACAAGTCTGGGCAGAACATTCGGTGTGGCCACACGATCCCGGTTTCCAGCGCGCTTTGGCAGGTGGTGTAACAGCGTTACAAATTTTACCTGGTTCAGCTAATTTGTTTGGTGGCCGTTCGGTGGTACTCAAAAACTTACCTGATCGCACTATGCAAGACATGAAATTTCCAGAGGCGCCATATGGCGTAAAAATGGCCTGCGGTGAAAACCCCAAACGGGTCTACGGTAGCCGTGGGGGCCCCGGTACGCGAATGGGTAATGTCGCAGGCTATCGCAAAGCCTGGTTACAAGCGAGTGATTACAAAGCAGATTGGGATGATTACTACGCCAAAGTCGAAGCAGGGGAAGATGCCAAACCACCACGTCGCGATTTACAACTCGATACATTGAAGGGTGTGTTAGAGGGGGAGATCATCGTCCATATGCATTGTTATCGTGCTGATGAAATGACGGTCATGATGGATGTCATGAAAGAATTCGATTATCAGATTGGCTCCTTTCACCATGCAGTAGAGGCCTATAAAATTGGCGATAAGCTAGCTGAAAATAACGTGTGTTCATCGATGTGGGCAGATTGGTGGGGTTTTAAATTAGAAGCCTATGATTCGATACGCGAAAATGTCCCAATGGTACACCAAGCAGGCGCGTGTGCTGTGGTACATTCAGATAGTGATTTGGGGATCCAACGTCTCAATCAAGAAATGGCCAAAGCATGGTCAGATGGTGTGCGTGCCGGAATCGAGATCAGCAAAGCAGATGCCTGGCAGTGGGTATCAGCTAATCCTGCCAAGTCATTGGGTATTTTTGAGCATACTGGCTCCCTAGAAGCTGGGAAAAATGCAGATGTAGTGTTGTGGACGACTGACCCGTTTTCAACCTATGCACAAGCCGAAAAAGTCTTTATCGATGGTGCATTAGTCTATGACCGCAGCGCACCTGACACCTGGCCGGTCAGTGATTTTGAATTGGGACAAGTAGCCAATGGAGATGTGAAATAATGAACAAGACTAAAACAACACTCCTGGCGTCAGTATTCACGATTGGCGCCTTATTCTCTGCTCAAGCACTGGCAACACAGTATGCGATTGTGGGGGCAAAAGTACATACCCTGTCATCCCAGGGTACGTTGGATAACGCGTCTGTGTTAATCAAAGATGGGGTTATCGAAGCTGTCGTGGCAGGTGCAGACGTACCAAGTGGTTATGCACGTATCAATGCGCAAGGTAAAGTCGTGACACCAGGTCTGATTGGCGCTTACACGTCTTTGGGGTTGCAGGAAGTCAGTATGTCGGC
>JBEVCF010000144.1:15592-18136 GCA_040514355.1 Glaciecola sp. | reverse complement strand
TATTTAACATGTATGTACTACATATTTGAAATTAATTTGCTAACTTATCCCAAATAGGTAAATATGAGGTAATATAAGGAACAATCCGTATGTATAGACCCAAAACAACGATCGAGCAGTGGCGCATACTCCAAGCAGTCGTTGACCATGGAGGATATGCAAAAGCGGCAAAACATTTAAATAAAAGCCAATCTTCACTTAATCATGCCGTTGCAAAATTACAAACCATACTCGGTGTACAATTATTAGAAGTGCGCGGACGTAAAGCTTATTTAACTGAAGCAGGCGGAGTCATGTTAAGACGTTCACGCTACTTAACAGAAAATGTACAACAACTCGAAGCTCTAGCCAATAATCTTCATCAAAACTGGGAACCAGAAATCACTTTAGTTGTAGACTTAGCCTATGACCGAAGGTATTTGTACCCTGCATTGCAAGCGTTTCTCCCAGAGTCTCGAGGTACCCGCTTAAAAGTCATCGACAGCGTGTTAACCGGGAGTATAGAAGCAGTCACAACGAACAGTGCTGATTTGGTAATTGCTCCTGCCGTTCCAAAGGGCTATTTAGGCGAGCCCTTGCTAGAAAGTAGTTTTGTCGCGGTATGTCATCCTAAACACAGCATTGCACAGTTACCCTCCCCGATCGATCCTATGGCACTGAGTCAGCACTTGCAGATTGTTATTAAAGATACCGCTCATACGCCACAAGAAAACTCGGGATGGTTGAAGTCTGAGCTGCGTTGGACGGTATCTCAATTTGACAGTGCGATTGATTTGTTACTACATGGCACAGGTTTTAGTTGGTTACCGTTGCACAAAGTGGAACGATTTATCGAGTCTGGCGATTTGATTTTATTGAACATTAACGGCTCAACCCACAAACGTATTACGTCTTATCTTATCGTGCCACAACCTGATGACATGGGGCCGGGTACAACCTTATTACGCAACGCACTGCTCGCGCAAAGCACACTGCGACTTAACATAAAATAACCATAAGCCAGTCATCCAAGCCAATATCTCGTCACTACTCAGCGCGCAGCGCAAACACGTCATAATGTTTATCGTTGACTCGAGCTGGTATCAGGGAGCGACGCCGTGTCGGACCAATCTTGTTGAAATAACGACAGATGCTGACTGCGCCAAATAAACATCGTCGCGACTCCTAACCCAAATAGAACCAGCGCTGAACTCAAGGCAAAACGGCCTTGCTGTGCCACAATCTCTGCTAATACTGTCATCGCTTGTACCACAATACTGCAACCAAGTACGACTTTTAAATAACGCATTACGGTGTTGAGTATGACAATATTTAACTGCTCTCTACGACTGATACACAAGGTAATACACAATGCGGGAAGGGCTGTCAGGCTGGCATGATATAAATCGGGTTTATTTGGATACCACCAAGCTAACAGTTGACTACCTTGATCGTGGATCAGCGCAGCGAAAACAAATATCAAGATAGGATGCATAAGGAACATCAGCACCCACCACAAAAAAGTGGGCGGTAAAACCCGCCCACTTTCGTCATAACAATGTAAGGGTAATGGCAGCATTAGGTTGCTTTATTGGCCTCTGTGTTGGTTTTTTTTATCCGTGGTGTTTTGTATAAAGGCCAGACCAACTGTTCAACCCAATTGGCGCGAAACATACCTTCAATACCGTATTGTTCTGGGTATTGCCGCGTAATTTTTGCAGTGCCAAACAATACGTCCCAGAAAAATAATAGATTACCATAGTTCCCTTTGTAATTGGTCACACCATCATCTGCTTTTAAACCGTGGTGAGCACTGTGCGTCGAAGGGGTAGATATCACCCGCTCTACAACCCACGCGATCGGGTGTAATTTTGGGTTCGCGTATAAGAATCGGTCCCACTTCCACTCTGAATGCGCACCAATGATAACGGTGAGTTTGACCACCAAATAAAACGCATAAGTCCAGCCCAATCCTAAGTAAATCAATATACCTGAGAACCATATCGATGGCATTAAAGCATAATAGAACACATTATTGCGATACACGATGCGGACACTCATGTACTTGCCGTTGTGATGAGCGCGATGCAAATTGTACAAAGCGCGTGTTGTATGGGACCAGCGATGCCACCAATACTGCATCATGTCATCAAATATCAAGAGTAATGCAACATGCAAGAGAATGGATGATTCGGCCAGCACGCCTGCATATTCCGGAGCAAGCGTACCTGCAAGTGCCCCTGCTGCAAATAAAACGAAGGGTTGAGTAATACCAAAAAGGACTAACGTCCCGATGATTTCCACCTTCCCATCATCACTCACTTCGTTGTTTTTTCTAAAGAAAGAACCTTTATAAGCCTCAATCACCGCAAAGGTAATAAAGACGCATAAAATAGCTAATTGGTAACTCATAATTTGACCTCACAATTTTGTTGTTGTTACGTTAACAAATCGTTAAACTATTAAAATATATACACCTATATATTTTTCAAAAAATGTTCAAGGCCTACCCAAAAACGCATGCATCAACTGTGATGGATCAGCAGAATTTACAACGTGTAAGAG
>JBEVCF010000144.1:0-15582 GCA_040514355.1 Glaciecola sp. | reverse complement strand
GGCATCAAATCCATGACCGAGGAGATTATAAGCCGGGCTTATCGGTAGTTGCGCAGGGTGAAGTAAAGGTAGGTAATTACGGTTTAGATGGCCAATATCAGTTAACGGCGATTTTGCGACAGGGCGACACATTTGGGGAGTTTACACTATTTGCCAACCTACCCCGCACCCACAATGCACAAGCATACACTGATTGTGAGGTGCTGCACCTCAGCGAACGTGCATTTGACGACCTGATTGCAAAATACCCCGACTTCTTGCGCTTTATGCTAGCCTCAATTGCCGTGAAGCTCCACATTACGCTGGAACGTTTAGATGATGTATTACGCTTGCCAACCCATGTGCAGTTAGCAAAATTGTTATTTCAGTTGTCACAAGTCCAACAAACTAACGATATCAAGTTGCGCCAAAGTGACTGTGCCGAGCGTTTGGGAGTCACGGTTTTATCCGCGCATAAAGCGATCAAAAAATTACTGGCGTTAGAACTCATCACCACTTCTTACGGCATGATACACATATCAAACCTAGAGCAATTAGCGTTGTGGTTGGAAGATCATCTTAGCTTACTGCCACTGCACAACCATACCTAGCTCGTATTCTCACGGTTTACCCAATCCGGGTAAGAAGATGGTGCTACTTTCGTTTCATGGTATAATTACAATGAATTTTCGTTCTAGGTTATTTTCATGTCAGTCAACCAGTTTAACCCCAAGCAAACCACTACGCTCGACAACCCAAAAAAAGTTCTCCAAGCACAAGCTAATGAGATACCGGTCACCGAGATATCCGGACAAGCGCCCAGACCAAATGCCAAAATAGGTTTTGTCAGCTTGGGCTGTCCTAAAAACCTTGTTGATTCTGAACGGATCCTCACGCAATTGCGCACAGAGGGTTACGATGTGGTCCCGACCTACAACGATGCGGATTTGGTTATTGTAAACACCTGTGGCTTTATTGACTCTGCAGTGGAAGAATCGCTAGACACGATTGGTGAAGCGTTAGCCGAAAATGGTAAAGTCATTGTTACCGGTTGCTTGGGCATCAAAGAAGATGAAATCCGTGAAGTACATCCTAATGTCCTGGCTATTACGGGACCGCATGCCTACGAAAGTGTAGTAGAACAAGTCCACACGCATCTTCCTAAACCTGAGCACAATCCTTATTTGCACCTCGTGCCGGATCACGGGATCAAACTCACGCCTCGACATTACGCTTATTTAAAGATATCCGAAGGCTGCAATCACAAGTGTACTTTCTGTATCATACCGTCCATGCGTGGTAAGTTAGTATCGCGTCCAGTGGGAGAGATTTTATCAGAAGCACAACGGCTTAAAGCGGCAGGTGTGAATGAGTTACTCGTTATCTCGCAAGATACGTCGGCCTACGGGGTAGATGTCAAACACAAGACTGACTTCTGGGAAGGTATGCCGGTCAAAACCCACATGAATCAGTTATGTGCAGAATTGGGTAAAATGGATATGTGGGTGCGTTTGCATTACGTCTATCCCTACCCTCATGTCGATGACCTGATCCCGTTGATGGCAGAAGGCCGCATCTTGCCTTACTTAGACGTGCCACTGCAGCATGCGTCCAAGCGAATTCTCAAACTAATGAAACGTCCTGGTAGTGCCGACCGTACGCTTGAGCGTATTCAAAAATGGCGAGAGATCTGTCCAGAACTCATTATCCGTTCTACCTTCATTGTCGGTTTCCCGGGTGAAACGGAAGCAGAATTTGAAGAGTTACTCGATTTTATCCGCGCCGCACAACTAGACCGTGTCGGATGTTTTGCCTATTCACCGGTAGAAGGCGCTACGGCAAATGCATTACCTGATGCGGTGCCTGACGCAATTAAACAAGCGCGCCTCGAGCGCTTTATGACTGTGCAAAGTGAGATCAGCGCAGCGCGTTTACAAGCCCGGATAGGTCAAGAATACTTGGTCGTCATTGATGAAATCACCGCAGAAGGTGCGGTTGGTCGTTGTTATGCTGATGCTCCAGAGGTGGATGGCGTTGTGCATCTGAACAATTTTTATGATGCCCAGCCTGGCGAGCGCGTCTGGGCCGAAATCATTCATGCTGACGAGCACGATATTTGGGGTACCGTGCTAAGCGACGAAGATGTATAAGCAGCGAGAGTTACATCTGCACTGACATTTTATGACCAAAGCGCATCAACGCAGTTTTGGTCGATGTATCTCATGACAATTTAGCTAAATCTTCAGGTGTGTCGATGCCGGGAGGCGGCGTTGCAAGCGCCACATCCACATGAATTTTACCGCCGTGAAACAATACTCTAAGTTGTTCTAGAGACTCAATCTGCTCCAGAGGGCTGGCTTCCATAGCGACGTATTGCTTAATAAAGCCTGCTCGATAAGCATAGATGCCAATATGACGCAAATACGTGGCTGTCAACTTGGTAAAATCGACCTCTTCTGGGGTTTTGCTCCGCTCCCCTAATAACATCTCATTGCGATCAAAAGGGAGCACTGAGCGCGAGAATGTCAGCGCCATACCAAAACGGTCCCGCACAACTTTAACAACATTAGGATTGAATAACGTCGTCTTGTCTTTGATCTCACAGGCCAAAGTAGCCATATCAGCTTGAGGGTTAACGGCAAGATTTTGTGCAACTTGGGTAATGATTGAAACAGGAATATGTGGCTCATCACCTTGTACATTGACCACGATCGTGTCATCTGGCAAAGAAAGCAAATTGACGACTTCAGCCAAACGCTCGGTGCCAGATTCATGGTCGTCACGGGTCATAATGGCCTGTCCGCCAAACGCTTCTACTGTATTTAAAATACGTTGGTCATCCGTGGCGACCACAACTGTACTTGCCTGGGCTTGCTGCGCGCGTTCTACAACGTGTTGGATCATAGGTTTGCCCGCAATATCAACTAGGGGTTTACCTGGAAAACGGGTAGATCCGAAGCGCGCGGGAATAACGACGATAAATTGCATATTTAGGGTACCTGGTCTAATTCGGCTGTGGTTAATGTCCGAGCGTGTTCTTCAAGCATCACGGGAACAGCGCCTCGGATTGGAAAAGCTAAACGGTCAAAGCGACAGACTAATTCTTGATGCGTTGAGGTGTGTACATAGCGCAAAGTCCCTTTGCATAACGGGCATGCCAAGACCTCTAATAAGCGCGGATCAAATTTTTCCATTGCGCATCTCCTGTACTCGCTCGGTTATTTGAGATAAAAAATCATCACTAAATTGAGCTTTAACAGGTAAATAATACCAAGACTCACTGGCAAACGCTCGGCATTTTACTGCATCTTTTTCTGTCATAATAATCGTTTCATCGGACCTGAGATCCGCCGCAGAATAACGATGATGGTCTGCAAATGCTTCGGTTTGTGTGAGCGCAATCCCCTGTTGTTGCAACGCGCTAAAAAAACGCTGAGGATTGCCAATCGCGGCAATCGCCCGATCAAACGCTCTAGGGCAATCGTTACATACCTCACCTGTGCGCACACTGCGTAGCGCTTCAGGCACCAGCTGCATGTGAATGTGTTCTTTTTCCGGCTTAGCCCCGTTGTGAATAACATAATCGACCGTGTGCAAACGCCATTTTCCTTCTCGAAGTGGCCCCATCGGCAGTAAGCAACCGTTACCTACCCCGCGTTCATCCATCACTACAATCTCAATATCTCGCTGTAAAGCGTAGTGTTGTAGCCCGTCATCACAAATAATCACATCGCAGTGCTGAGCGAGGCGTTGTGCGCCTCGTACTCGATTGGGATCGATCACAACTGTCGCTGCAGTGCGTTGAGCTAATAGCGCAGGTTCATCCCCGACCCATGCCGCTTCACAGGTGCGGTTTACTACGTGGGGAAATGTAGTACATTGACCGCCATACCCGCGTGATAATATGCCGACCGTTAATCCCTGTGTATGAAGATGCTCTGCTAAAGCTAGCACTACAGGCGTTTTACCATTGCCCCCGACACTGATATTACCAACTATAACAACCGGTACAGAGACCTTGCACGAGCGCAATAACCCACTTGCATACAAGCGACGGCGCAACGCACTTAAGCAAAAAAAGACCCATGTAAATGGGGCGAGTAACCACAACCACAAACTATTATTCTGCCAAGCACGTTCTAATTTGCTCATGCTTGTTCACTAAATTGCATGTTGTATAAATTGGCATAAAACCCAGCTTGTTGTAGTAACTCACTGTGTTGACCACGTTCTACAATCTGGCCATCTTCTAGGACTAAAATCATATCCGCAGCTTCAATTGTCGATAAACGATGGGCGACGACAAAACTGGTACACTGCGCTTGCAACGTATCGAGCGCATCTTGGATATACCGTTCCGATTCAGTATCTAAGGCAGAAGTTGCCTCATCGAGGATCAAAATTGGCGCCTGACGCAATAACGCGCGAGCAATAGCGATGCGTTGGCGTTGGCCACCTGACAGCATAAAACCATCTTCACCCACAATGGTATCCAGACCTTGTGGCATATCATTGACAAACTCCATCACATGGGCCAATTTCGCCACCCGTTCAACGTCAGCCCGAAATACGTTCTCTGTACAGCCATAACTGATGTTGTTAGCAATTGAATCGTTAAACAAGGTTACGTGCTGAGAGACGAGTGCAAATTGCTTGCGTAATTCGGTGAGTTCGATATCAGCCAAATTAATATTATCGAGTGTTATGGTACCTGATTGAGGAGCATAAAAACGAGTTAATAAGTGCGAAAGAGTTGACTTGCCACTGCCTGAGCGGCCGACTAATGCAATAGTTTGCCCAGGCTCTGCAGTAAAACTAATATTCTGCAACACGTTGCTTTGAGTACCAGGGTAACTAAATGAAACCTCATCAAAGCGGACCGCGCCTTGCACTTTTGTTAGGCGCTTTGTGCCTGTGTTTGTTTCGACTTGCTCGTCTAACACGGCGAAAATACTACTGCACGCTGCCATACCGCGCTGAAACTCTGTATTGACCGTCGTAATTTGCTTGAGTGGTTTTAACAGCATTGTCATACAGACCACGACGTTGGTAAACACACCCGCAGTTAAATCGACCAAACCTGGGGTACTGGCAATAAACAACACAACGGCTAGGGCAATCGATGCGATGACCTGAATACTGGATACACTTAGAATTTTGGCAACGGTTAGCTTTAAGGTTTGCTGGCGATTGAAGTTATTTTTATCTTTGAAACGAGCTTGCTCTTGGGTTTGTCCACCAAACATTAACACTACTTTATGACCCTTCACCACTTGCTCTACGGCGGTTGTCAAATTTCCCATAGCTTGTTGAATATTTTTCGAAACACGTCGAAAACGCTTACTCACCACCGAGACAATGATCGCCACAATCGGACCAATCAGTAAAAATATCGCCGATAACTGCCACGAGTAGTAAAACATGACGACCAATAAACCAATCACCAAGGCGCCCTCTCGCACCAAGGTCAACAAGGCCTTACCAGCAGCCTTGGCCACCTGTTCAGTATCAAAGGTAAGTTTTGAAATCAGGGTACCAGTAGAATGTTGGTCGTGAAAACTCACAGGTAAATGAATATACCGCGCAAACAGTTCTTGGCGCATCCGCATCACCACTTGACCGCTGATCCAATCCAGTGTGTAGGTACCTAAAAAGTTAAAGATCCCGCGTAGAATAAAAATAGGGACAACTAAATACGCCGCCATACGTAGAAAATCATACTCACCTTGCCCGAGGCTTTCATCGATTATCGGTTGTAGTTGAGCGATCACGAAGGCATCAATCGCCGAGTATCCGACCATACCGACAATTGCAATAATAAAAAATTTTTTATAGCCGGTGAGATAGCCAAGAAAGCGTTTGACTAACTGTTCATCAACTGGCGTAGTTGGTTGAGTATCCATTATGTATATGAAGACGTCTTTATTCTTTTAATATATTTGCATTGTAACGCAATGCTAAGGGTGAACCAAAATTTAATCCTAGCAATTCGGATAATACCATTTTGGATATGCCTGACGAAACGTGCTTATCTGCAAAGATGGACCATCAAAGGTCAATGTGACAGCGCCATCACAGGCCGTATTTAGCGGTCGTGACTGCGCTGCTTGATAACGTGCGACGACCGTATCTTTAGGAAAAGACCAACGGTTCAAATACCCAGTAGAAAACACCGCTAAATTCGGCTGAACCCTGTCAATAAATGCAGGCAGAGATGATGACAAACTACCATGATGAGGAACTGCCAACACATCGTGTTGAGTCAAACCAGAATGCACTAATTGTCTTTCCACCACCTTACTTATATCACCCGGTAGCAACACTGTATGCCCATTAATAGCCAGTGATAACACACAAGATCGATCATTTTTATTGCGGCCACGCGCCCGCTTAGGCCACAAACTTGTCACTTCAAGTTTACCAAACTGCCAACTCATATTTTTTTCACATGGCGAAAATGCCAATGCTGTAGGGGCTTGTTTTTGAGGTGCAAATACTGTCACATGTGGATGTGCCTGCAGTAAATATGTCAATGCACCTGCGTGGTCGCGATCCCAATGACTGATAAAAACAGCCTCTAAACGTGAAATACCCTGGCTACGCAAATGTGGTTTGATGACCGACTCCCAGCTATTAAAGCGTCGCGAATATGCTGGACCAACATCAAATAAGATTGCGCTGTCACCGCGGTGGTAAATGGCTGCACTGCCCTGTCCTACTGCAAGGAAAGTCAGTCTTGTCATTGGGGGGTGTAACATGCGCCCCCCCAACAAACACAACCCGCATAGACTGAGGATGCACCAGTGATAAGCACGGTATCGCCATGCGCTCACTAACCCAATTATTAAGGCAAACAAAACCACAGAGATAAACGCGACGTCTTGATGATAGCCACCTTGTTGAGCCAACCATTCCAGTGCGACAAATACGTGCTGCAAACTCCATTGGGCCATACTTAATAACCAGTGCGCACCTAGCTCTGTCCCAAGCCAGTGCTCACCCATTATGCTAAATAACGTTAACGTATGAAATGGCACCAAGCAAAATGTAAAAAACGGAATTAAAATAAGATTAGCAAATACTGAATGATAAGACGCAACGCCAAAAAACCAGACGCTAAAAGGGATTAGCAATACTGCGAGTAAACCATGCAAACGCAACACCAATAAACACCTGAGTAACAGGGGTTGAGCCTCTTTCGTTGGTTGCCTATGTGCGTTTTGAGGCAAGCACCATAGCAGTATAAAAATCGTACTCACAGCGCCAAAACTCAACCAGAAACCAGTTTGAAATCCTGCTTCTGGAAACCACAAAACGATAGCACATACTGTCAATAATAGCCGTGTAGGATACCCAACATGACAATTGATCCGTTGTAACAAAAGCCACAGTGCCAACATGAACCCAGCTCGCGTAACAGACAAGCCAAAACCCGCAATGTACATATAGCCAAACACAGCTGCCGCACACAAAACAGTGTAACACCATGACTGTTTGCGACACCCTGCAACCTGGCAAAGCACATAACACAACCACACCACGATCCCGACATGCAAGCCCGAAATAACAAATAGATGTGCGGTCCCTGTGAGTTGTAACACACGCATATCAGTATTCGGAGTACTCTCACCAAATAACAACGCACGACTCCAGTGATAGGATGGCCAGTGATGATCATAAAAATTTATTAAACGCGCGCGATAATCTCTTGCAGTCGTTAACCTTTTACTGCCTTTGGGTTTGATATAGCCACTAGCGACAATTTGTTGCCCCAGTAAATACGCTGCGTAATCAAATCCGCCTTGATTCAAGAGTCGATGGAGTGGTTTTAATTTGGCCTCAACTGACCAACGCTCTCCCACTTTGGGGTATATTTGATGTGTGTCGTGAGCGAGTACTGGTACTTTGGGCAGATACCAATTGAGTCGTATTCGTGCTTGAGACAACCATTTGGGTCCTGTCTCAACTTGTGCGTGCAGCCTAATTTTATCTTGATACGTTTGTGTTTCCTGTACATAAATGACTAAAGTATGGTTGCGCTCAGTGTATACTAACGCCTGTTGTGTCTGGTGAATATTCATATATGCCCAAACGATTATCCCCCCTAATGCCACACCTAGGTACAAAGTCTGATGGTATTTGTAGTAGCAAAAGAGCAGCAAGATACTTATAATACACATTGCTGTGAAGCTTGGCTTCGCAGGCCAAACAGGTAAACTCAATAACGCCGCGCAAAATCCAAACACCCCCAATTGGACGCGCCTTTTTTTCTTTGATGTGGTGGATAATAGTTGTAGGAACATGCCGAAAAAGACGATCAAAAAATATTTACCAGATCATCAGACTATCAAAGAGCATAAGTTCCTAAAACTGTTCGGAAGTTTGTTACACGACCCTAATTTGTGGCACCTCAATCGCCATTCGGCCTCTGGCGCTTTTGGTATTGGTTTATTTTTCGCCTTTTGGCCAGTACCGTTTCAGATGTGGTTATCAGCATTAGCAGCGATCCCTTTGCGGGTCAACCTGCCGTTATCGGTTGCAACTGTATGGATCACCAATCCCTTGACCATGCCCCCTATTTTTTATGGCGCATATAAAGTAGGTTCGATTACGCTTGGCACCAGTATGCAAGATTTTACATTTGAACTATCATGGACATGGTTAGTCAATAGCATTGGTACCATAGGTCCTGCATTTTTACTAGGTTGTCTGATTTGCTCTGTGTTTTTTGGGGTATTGGGCTATCTGATTATGAACGCAGTATGGCGTCTATCTGTCAGCCGTGCGTGGCAAAAACGCAAAAACCGACAAAATTAAGCGACACCTTGCGCAGCAAAAAACGCTAGCATTTGTTCTTCATCCCACACCGTTACTCCTAAACTACTCGCTTTGGTTAACTTCGACCCTGCTTTTTCGCCAGCCACCAACACATCGGTTTTAGCGGATACAGAACCTGCTACTTTTGCACCGAGTTGTTGTAATAAGGCTTTGGCGTCATTGCGTCCCATCGCAGCAAGGGTACCTGTTAGTACAAAGGTTTGACCGTGTAACGGTAAATCATCTGGCGCTTTGACTTCAATTGTAGGCCATGTTACACCCGCACGTTGTAAGCCCTCAATAATAGCTTGATTAGATGGACTCTGGAAAAAAGCATGCACGTGTTGTGCTACTACCTGCCCCACATCGTCAACAGCCATTAATGCTTCAATTGACGCCTCTGCCAAAGCAGATAAAGTACAAAAGTGTTGCGCCAGATTAGCAGCTGTGGTTTCACCTACCTCTCTAATGCCTAGAGCATATAAGAATTTTGCCAGTGTCGTGCGTTTAGCATGTTCTAATGCCTGCAACACATTTAACGCTGACTTGTCCCCCATGCGTTCCAAACTTGTCAGTTGAGCCAACTCAAGATGAAATAAATCCACCGGTGTCTGCACGAGTTTTTGGTCCACAAGTGTCTCAACCAGCTTGTCGCCTAAACCATCAACGTCAAGTGCTTTTCGCGAAACAAAATGGATTAATGCTTGTTTGCGTTGGGCACCGCAGACCAGGCCCCCAGTGCATCTTGCAACGGCTTCATTGGCAACTTTTTCTACGGGGCTCTCACACACTGGACACGTTTGTGGAAACACAATCTCGTATGCATTATCAGGCCGTTGTGCGGTAACAACTGAAACAATCTGAGGGATCACGTCACCCGCCCGGCGGATCACGACCTTATCATTGATCTTTACCCCTAAACGCTGAATTTCGTCCTGATTGTGTAATGTCGCATTGGCTACAGTAACGCCTCCCACGAAAACGGGTTCTAATCGAGCAACTGGGGTAATTGCCCCCGTACGCCCAACTTGGAATTCGACGTCGTGTAACGTAGTGACCGCTTCTTGAGCGGGAAACTTGTGGGCAATGGCCCAACGTGGCGCTTTAGCGACAAAACCCAACCGTTCCTGTAGTGTCAAATCATCAATTTTAAAGACAATACCATCAATTTCGAAATCCAACGCTGCTCGGCGGGCACCTAGCTTTTCAAAATATGCTAAACATCCTTGAACATTACTCACAACTTGGGTTTCTTTACATGTGGGGATCCCCCATTCAGACAACTGCTTTAGTCGTCCATAATGTGAGTGACTGAGAGGTGTTTTTGGGGATTGTACCAACCCCATAGAATAGGCATAAAAGGCAAGTGGACGACTCGCTGTGATCTTAGAATCGAGTTGTCGTAAACTGCCAGCCGCTGCATTACGCGGATTAGCAAACGTTTTTTGTTGCTTGGCGGCTTGTTGTTCATTGAGTTTGAGAAAACCAGCTTTAGGCATAAACACTTCGCCTCTCACTTCCAGCCAAGCAGGTACATCATCGCCACGCAATCGCAGTGGAATATTCTTAATAGTTTTGACATTTTGCGTGATGTTTTCACCAATTTTACCATCGCCACGAGTTGCGGCTCGTGTCAGGTACCCGTCCTCATACACAATAGATACGGCCAAGCCATCTAACTTAGGCTCGCAGCAATAGGTAAACACACTATCTTGTCCCAAACGGTCTGCAATACGTTGGTTGAACGCTAACATTTCTTCTTCTGTAAACGCATTATCTAGTGATAACATGGGAACTTCATGTTCGACCTGAGAAAAACTAGATAATGCGGCGCCACCGACTTTTTGGGTAGGAGATTGAGCGGAAAAAGCACTCGGATTAGCGTCTTCTAAGGTCTGTAATTCTCGCAAGAGCCGGTCATACTCAGCATCGGGCACCGTGGGTTCATCCAATACATAATACTGATAATTATACTCATTCAGTTGTGCCCGAAGGGCTTCAATACGTTGCAAATCTAATACATCAGACATGTTTTATTGTCCTAACAAACGACGGCGCTCAAAATCACGAATGCGTTCTACGTATTGCTGAAGCCCTTGCTGAGTGAGAGTGCAACGAGAATCATCAAGAATTTCTGCTTTAAACTCTTCAGCGAGTTTTCGAGCTGCATTGTGCATCATATTGAATACTTGATGCGCATCGCTTTCCGTCGGCAAAGTCATAAAGATAGATAAACCGCGAATGGACTCTTTCTCCATGTTGTCTAAGTCAAAGGTGCCTGGTTTGTATAAATTAGCCAAACTAAATACGATCGGCCCTTTACCGTTGGTATTGACATGGCGATGGAAGATGTTGTTTTCACCATACTTCATCCCCAACGTGATCAATGCAGGTAACAATTGTGCGCCAGATATTTGCTGCTCTTTAGGAACTCTTAAATTGATCGCAAGGAACTCGGGTTCAATATCTGTAACCGGTGTCTTATTTTCTGCAATCGCTTTAGTTTCATTTATCACTGGGTCAACAGAATCAAAATCAATACCGAGTTGATTCACATCCACCTTCGGCGTTGTTTTTCGCGTAGCGCGTTGCTTGCGTCCAGTCATTAAATTCATCGCCGCTTGTGCGATAGACGTTTTTTCCGGTTCTGGCTCTGCCTCGTTAGGTAACGATGAAGGTACTGGATTGAGTGGCTCTGACGATACCCCTGGCGATTCGCTAATAGGACCCTCATCTATAGATGATTCCGCAGTGGTATCAGGGTCAGCCTGCATAAAAGACGCAGGTGGAGGGGAAATATCAAATCCCAGTTCCTCTTCTGTCGCTTGTTGCTGCGCAGATTTAGTCTCAGTGGCCTCATTCGCAACGTTAGACACACTCGGCATGTCTGCAGTAGGGTCTTGATAAATGGCATTATTCATCTGGGGTTTTGGCTTGCTGACGACTGATTCATACAACGGTGTTGTGTCAACCTCTGCAGTGTCGTTCTGTTTTGGTGTAATGATAGCTGTAAACGCTTCATCCTGTACACTGGGAATATCGATCTCGTTAGCTACATCAGAAGCAGGCATGCTAGTGGCATCCTCTTCATCCGTTTGCTTCATGCTAACAATATTATGTGGTAAAGCATCATCGTTTGAAGATTTTGACACGACAAGTCTTGCTTTACCTAGCCCAAATTCGTCAAACTCAGGTTCTATGTCGTCATCTAAATCAATAGCATCGTGATTGATCTGCGGCGCCGAAAAATCGTCTTGTTCTTGACTCCAATGTTTCTGAGGTGTTGAAGATTTGCGGCTGACATAGATACCGTGAATACACACACCAACAATGGCAGTAGCGCCTAGAATGATTAAGACTAATTGCAAATCCATGATTAACCCTATTTTATAATTGTGTTATTGCGACGGCTTCTTCAATGTCTACCGCGACCATCCTCGATACACCAGGCTCACCCATGGTGACTCCCGTGAGATGACTTGCCATTTCCATCGCAATTTTATTGTGTGAAATATAAATAAATTGTACAGTCTTGGACATTTCACTCACTAATTTGCAAAACCGCCCAACATTGGCATCATCCAAAGGCGCATCTACCTCGTCAAGCAAACAAAATGGCGCTGGATTCAAACGGAAAATAGCAAATACCAATGATAATGCGGTTAGCGCCTTTTCACCACCAGAAAGTAGGTGGATTGTACTATTTTTCTTACCCGGCGGTCGAGCCATGATGGTTACGCCCGTCTCAAGCATATCATCACCGGTGAGTTCAAGGTAAGCTGCGCCTCCACCAAAGACTTTGGGAAATAACATTTGCAAGTCACCATTGACTTGGTCGAATGTACTTTTAAAGCGCGCTTTCGTTTCGTTGTCCATTTTACGCATAGCCGTTTCTAGCGTTTCAAGCGCGGCTGCAAGATCCTCGTGTTGTTGATCAAGGTGCGCTTTGCGTTCAGCTTGTACTGCATATTCTTCTACTGCAGCCAAGTTGACCGCCCCTAAGCGCTGAATTTTTTGGGTAACCGAATCTAGGTCTACCTGCCACTGTGACTCACTCATCTCATCAGTTAACGTAGGCAAAATATCTTTGAGAGCAACATTGTGTTGTTGTAATTGTTCCACAATACTCGCTGCTCGAACATTGTGACCTTCTAAACTCAATTTTTCAGCTTGGATCTTATCTTGGATCACTTGCAGTTTTTGTTGTACCCCTTGTTGCCCTAGTTCTGTTTCTTTAATTTGTTCGTGAATTTGCACCAAGTGTGTTTGGGTTTCTTGTAAGGTGTGTTCAAGTTCGACCTGTTGAGCTAACAACAATTGCAATTGCTCGGCGTGTTCTTCTGCCGGCAACAGGCACTGCTCCAGTGCGTCTGCCAAGCTTTGCGCTTGCTCTTGAGCGATCGTTAACTGCTCAGCCTTATCAGCCATATTCTGAGTCAAAAATTGTAACTGACTGCGTTGTTGCTGCAGGACCAATTCTGCTTGATGGCGCTGGGATTGGAGTTGTTGCTCTGCTGTTTTGGCCGCATGTAATGCTTGCTCTAGCGCCGCTTTTTCCTCACTTAACTCGCGTTGCTGAGATTCTTGTTCTGCAACCTCTTCAGCCCAAATAGCCACCTGTTCGTTTAGCGTTTCTAACTGCACTTCTTGCTCATTAAGCTGTTCAGTCACATCATCTTGTGTCCTAGATAAACCTGCTAGCGTAGTATCAGTTTGTTGCAGTACAAACCTCGCCTGTTCAGCTAAGCGTTCAATCTTTTGCTGTTCACTGAGTTGAGATTGTAACGAACGTTGTAATGCATCGCGCTGAGACTGTGCTGTTTGCAACGCGGTGTGTGCTTGTTGTGCCGCGTCAGTAGCCGCGTCTATTTCAGTAGCGAGTCCATCCAGTGCACGACGCAAGGCGTTTAGTGTTTGTACACGATGTAAGTGACTATCGCGTTGTTCTCCTAAACATACCAACATCCCGTTGAGCACTAAAAACTGCTCATCGAGAAAGACTGCAGTATTATCATGTCTGTGTTTAATTTCTCCTGGCATTGATGAAATGCTATGCAAAAATTTCGGCGTGCTAGGGTTTAGACAAAACGAAGCCAAACTCGCATCGGGCTTATCGGCAGTAAAGTTTTCCTCAAACACAAAGCGCAGTCCGGTAACATCAAGTTGAGCTTGCTTAATTTTCGCCAGCAATGCCTCGGATGACAAACACGAAACATACGGTTGACCATACGTATGCAAGACGTGCTCTAGCTGTTGTAATACTGCAGGCTCGATATCTTCCTTAACTGTTAACCATTCCCATAATGCCTGACAATCACCTTGCAACGCTTGTGGCAACTGACTAATTTGATTGTCTTGAATGGTCAATAACGCGTCGTATTGTGCCTGTTGTGATAATTTATTTTGTTCCAGTTGTCGGACATCAGACTGCGCCTGTTGATGCTCAATTTCTAGTTCTTCAAATGTCTTTTGTGCAATGCAAAGCGCGTCTTGTATATTCGCCACGTCAGCATCAATAACACGCTGTTCTTCTTCAAGTTGCGTGACTGCTTCTAGCTGAGCTTGGCGCTGCGTATGTTGTTCACTAAGTTGTTGTTGTACTTCTTGTAAACGTGTCTGGATAGTCATTTGGACACTCAACGAAGCTTGGATTTGACTATGTCCATGAGCTAACTGTTGTTGTACTTGTTGAAAAGCTTGAGCCTGCGCGTGAGTCGTCGTTTGGAAAGTGGCAAGACGATTTTGTACGTGTTGTTGATGTGCTAACGCTTCATCAAACTGCGCTTCGAGCAAGGCATATTCTGGCTCATATTCTGCCAATACGCTTTGTAATTGTGCTTCTTCAGATGAATAGTCTGTCAAGATACCTTGCAGTTGTTGACAGGTTTCCCGCGCTAACTGTAGCTCACGCTGTAACTCTTCTCGACGTGTTTGTTGATATTTTTGATCTTGCTCTAGGCGTGAAATGTGTGTAGCAAGTTGAAACTTCTGTTCTTGTAGACGTTGTAATTCAGCTTGAATTGAGTCTTGTTCTGTCTGCAATTGCAGTAATACGGACGCATCACCAACTTTCTCCGAACGTTGCGCTTCGTATTCAGTTTCTAATACCGCAATGTGACGTTGTGATTGTTCAATCAAAGACGCTTGCTTGCTCCAACGCAAAGCCAATAATTCACCTTGTAATTGTCGCTGTTGAGCTTTGTACTCAGTATACCGCCGAGCCGCCGCAGCTTGACGTTGTAACTTGTCAAGTTGTTGGCCCAATTCTATCCGTACATCACTGAGGCGTTCGAGATTTTCTTGTGTGTGCTTGATTCGGGTCAGTGTTTCTTTGCGTCGTTCTTTGTACTTGGATACGCCGGCAGCTTCTTCAATAAACACTCTTAGTTCTTGGGGTTTGGACTCGATTAAACGAGAGATCATACCCTGCTCGATGATCGCATAGCTACGTGGACCTAAACCAGTACCAAGAAAGAGATCCGTCACGTCTCGACGTCGGCATTTACTGTTGTTGAGATAATAAAAAGACTGCGCATCACGTGTTACCACACGTTTTACCGCTAACTCATTGTATGCTGCATATTCTCCGGCAATACGCCCTGAACTGTTGTCAAAAACCAGTTCTACAGAACATTGACCAACGGGTTTTCGCGCTGAAGAGCCGTTAAAAATCACATCGGTCATAGCATCACCGCGTAAATTTTTAGCGGAACTTTCACCTAACACCCAACGGACTGCATCAATAACATTGGATTTGCCACAGCCATTAGGCCCTACGATTGCGGT
>JBEVCF010000143.1:0-13275 GCA_040514355.1 Glaciecola sp. | reverse complement strand
CGATGATCATTTAGCCCAACTCTGGCGAGAGCACGTTAGAGATGTGTTCACGGCTGCCAAAGCCTTAGGTGAAGAGGTCGTGGTGGGGGGCTTTTCAACGGGTGGGGCGCTAGCGATTGATTACGCGTTACAATATCCCACGCAAGTACACAGCGTGGTATTGTTTTCAGCTGCATTGAGTTTGCCCGGTAACGCTGAAACACTGACCAAAGTGCCCTTTGCTCGCTACGTCGCCAAATGGACTGAATTGGATTATGCCACGAGCGGCCCTAATCCCTATAAGTATCCAACGGTATCCAGCTATGCGGCAACCGAGTTGATGGCGATCATACGCGATATCCGAGCCATGCTTAGTCATGCCCAACGCCGTAATATCCCTTTATTTGTAAGCCATTCACATGCAGATAATGTGACCCCTATAGACGGAGTGATTGATTTGTTGGGTAGGGTAGATGGTGACCACGTTTTTCTCGAAATAGAGGAGGCGATGCAGGTTTGTCATGCCGATTTACCATTGAACAAAACCCAAATCAAACACTTGGGCAAACAACCCCCCGAGCGTTACAATGTGTGTGGAGAACCAAAGACAAACCCTGTTCATGGTCACATGTTGTCTATGCTCAATCACTTTTTAACAACTAGATAATCAATAAAAGGCTCAGATATGCGTGGATTTTTTTGGATCCTGATTGGTATTTACGTACTGCTTTACTTCTATGCAGTGTACTTATATGAAGCATTCAGTGTGTGGTTAATTTTAGCCTTACTCGTCGCGATTGCGGTCAGTTATTGGATGTATCAGAAAAAAGATACGTTGGGTGAACAAGTCCATCATGTGGACGTAGACACCCAGCCTTTATCGATATGGCAATCGCCGTTTCCTTACATAGGTATCACGGCTGTAGGCGTGTTGATATGGGTCGTGTTTATACTGTAATTGTCGAGTTTTTGTACGGCGTAACTGTTCAACGACGCAATAAATGGTTAAAAAATCACAATATTTTAACATTCATGTGAAAGACGTGACTTGAAAGGTGTAATTTCGTTACTATATAAATACTTTCATATATAAAAAAGAGAAAAATATGACTATTAATTATGTGCCACTAGACAAGGCAATCCACAAAGATTTAAAACTCGCCGCTAAACCAGATTATTCTTACACGCAAAATACCCATATTGCAGCAGCCAGTATCCGAGAGTATCCCCAATTAGCAACAGCGATGCCGATAGTCTTCATCAAAGATGAAAGCACGGGCAATCACCACTCGGTTGCCATGCTGGGTGTTGAGCAACAAAAGAACTTATATTTACACGAAGGCAAGTGGCAAGCGCCTCAAGTTCCGATGAATATTCAGCGTTATCCTTTCGATATTCGTCCGGATGGTGACAAATTAGGTCTATATATTGACGAAAACAGTAGCCTGTTGAGCACAGAAGAAGGCAATCCGTTGTTTAACGAAGACGGCAATCCTGGCGATGTGCTACAAAATCGTTTGAATTTCATGGATCTTTTGGCCAATAGTGAGCGTTTAACAGCTGAATTTATTCAAAAAATGGTCGAATTAGAGCTGTTGACTGCGATTGAAATCCGTTATGTGACAGTTAATAACGAACGTCGTACCATCACCGGTATGCTGGGTATCGATGAGCCGAAATTATTGGACTTACCTGATGCGGACGTTTTGGCGCTTCATAAAAAAGGTTTCTTAGGGGCAGTATATGCGGTCATGATGTCTTTGGGCCAATTAAATCGTTTGGTTGAGTTGTCGAACAATACCGATTCTCCGATCCGTTCGTTACAAATTGTCAACTTGGCTCAAGAGGCGGCAGCGAAAGCAAAAGCTGAGGCTGAGGCTGAAGTAAAACAATAACCCCCCTTTTAGTCAAACTAGTTAAATCATTACATACAAAACCAAGTGTCAATGGGAGTTTAAACTCTGTGTGTTGCACTTGGTTTTTTTGTACCAGCAATATGTACCCATTCCTGTGATTACCTCGCACTTAGTACGGAGTGCAGCATTACCATACTAGTGTATACCTGTATAAAAAATCAGCATTATAAGCTGCTTTTTTAGCTTTATTATGCTTGATTTTGTAAGATTTTGGCCATAAACTGAGTTTTAGTGGGTAAATGTGGCGTAAAGTGGATCTTGAAGAACATGTTTTCAAGTTCGTCCATGCAAGGCCATTGTTACAATAATAATAATCATTACTAAAAGGTCTGGGGAAATGTTCCGCGGCGCAAATGCAATCAATTTAGATGTCAAAGGCAGAATAGCTGTACCGACAAAGTACCGCCAATCGCTGATGGATGATTGCCAAGGACAATTAGTTTGCACTGTAGACCCTGTACAGAGTTGTTTATTACTTTACCCACTGCACGAATGGGAAGAAATCGAGTTAAAACTCGGCAAGTTATCCTCTACTAATCCTCACGAACGCCGTATGTTACGTTTGGTCTTGGGCTATGCAGCTGAAGGCGAGATGGATAAAAACGGTCGCTTCACTTTACCTCCCCCACTGCGTCAACATGCCAAGCTAGATAAGCAAATTATGCTAGTTGGGCAATTAAACAAATTTGAGATTTGGGATGCCGATCTCTGGCACAAACAAATTGAACAAGACATCCAGACTGAACAAATGGGTGGTTTTGAGTTGACTGAACGCTTACAGGATTTCTCATTATGATGGATCCTACCCACTATTCAGTGTTACTTGAAGAATCATTGGCTGGCTTAGCGATTAACCCTGCCGGTATTTATATCGATGGCACATTTGGGCGTGGCGGTCATTCAGGGCATATATTGTCGAGATTAAATGAGCGTGGCAGATTGATTGCCTTTGATCGCGATCCACAAGCGGTTGAAGCAGCACAAAAATACGCCAGTGACGCTCGTTTTACCATCGTCCATCAGCCATTCGCTCAGATGCAACAACACTGTGAAGATGCGTTGTCGATATCTAAAGTGGACGGCGTTCTGTTAGATTTAGGGGTGTCATCGCCACAATTAGATGATGCCCAGCGCGGGTTTAGTTTTTTGCGAGATGGTCCACTTGATATGCGCATGGATACGACGCGTGGACAAAGCGCAGCACAATGGTTAGCGACAGCCGAAGAACAAGACATTGCGCAAGTCATCAAAGAGTTTGGTGAGGAAAAATTTGGCAAACGCATTGCGCATGCTATTGTCACGACTCGTCAACATACGCCACTTACCTCAACCTTACAGCTCGCTGAACTTATCGAAGCTGCCATGCCAGTGAAAGACAAGCACAAGCATCCGGCAACGCGCACCTTTCAAGGGATCCGTATTTATATCAACAGCGAGCTTGAGCAAATTAGACAAGGATTAAAAGCTGCGACCGCGCTGTTGAAACCCGGTGGGCGTTTGGTGGTGATCAGTTTTCACTCTTTAGAAGACCGCTTGGTGAAACGCTTTATGAAGGAGCAGGCGAAAGGTAAAAACGTACCGCACAATATGCCAATTACCCAAGCCGAGATTGATGCGGATAAAGTACTCAAGATTATTGGCAAAGCGGGTAAGGCGAGTGAACGAGAACTCAACGAAAATGTGCGCTCTCGAAGTGCCGTTATAAGAGTAGCGGAGAAGTTGTGATGTTTCAATTAGACAGCCAACTCCTTTCCATATTGCTAACGGATTTAGCCCGCAACTTCTTGCGGGTTTTGTTGTTTATAGCCGTAATTGCTTCAGCTTTTGCAGTGATTTTATCGGTACATGAAAATCGTCAGCTATCGATTCAATTAGAACAGTTAATGCAACAACAAGACGAGCTTGATGTCGAATGGCGGCACTTAGTATTAGAACAAAGCGCATTAACAGAGCACAACCGTATTGAGAATATTGTGCAACAAAAACTGGGTATGCGTCGTCCAACGACCGCTGAAGAAAAAGTGGTGGTACAATGACCAATACAACCAAGACTCAACCAGCCATCATAACTTGGCGCTTTATGTTCGTTATCTTTGGGATTGTGTGCGTGTTTTCAGGTATTGGTGTTCGCGCTGCTTATATTCAAGTGATTGAACCTGATCAGTTGATCAAACAAGGTGACAGCCGAACTAAGCGTACACGGAATACGCCGGCGCACAGAGGCTTAATTACCGATCGTCATGGTGAAGAACTTGCTGTGTCTATTCCGGTTCGAGCCATTTATGCTGACCCTAAAATCATTGCCCAGCATGACTCTTTGAACGATACCCGACGCTGGGATGCATTAGCAAAAGTCTTACAAACTGACCGTGAAACACTGCGTCAGAAAGTCAGTAACCCCAAGCGCCGCTTCGTGTATTTACAGCGTCAGGTGACGCCTGCCATGGCGAACTATGTAGAAGAACTCGACATCCCAGGCGTGTATTTACGCAATGAATCCCGTCGTTATTACCCTGCAGGGGAAGTATCGGCTCATGTGATTGGGTTTACTAATGTCGATGATAAAGGGATTGAAGGCATTGAGAGTTTATTTAATTCGCATTTGACCGGCAAAGCCGCAAAACGCATTATTCGCCGTGATGGACGTGGTCGGCAGGTAGAAGTATTAGATGAGGTCAAAGGTGAAAAAGCGAAAGACTTGCAATTGACCATTGACCAACGTATTCAAGCATTGGCTTATAAAGAGATCAAAAAAGCGCTTACGTTGTACCAGGCCCGCTCTGCATCTGCGATAGTCATTGATGTCGAAACAGCAGAAGTCCTAGCGCTGGTAAACGGCCCGTCTTACAACCCAAATAATCGTAGTAATGTTGGTTCGCACCGTATCCGCAATCGCGTCGTGACAGATGCATTCGAACCAGGCTCAGCAGTGAAACCGCTCGCGGTGTTAAGTGCGTTAGAATTTGGCTCGGTACAAGTAGATGAAGTGATTGATACGCACCCTGGTTGGATGCGGTTGGGCGGTAGTCGCGTCTCTGATAGTAAAAACTATGGTGAGATTGACCTGCGTACCATCATTCAAAAATCATCCAATATGGGCACGTCAAAACTGGCGTTGTCCGTGCCCAAAAACTTCTTACTTGATACGTATTATAACATTGGTTTAATGAGTGAAACGGGCATGAACATGCTTGGTGAAAGCAATGGTATTTTTCATGAGCGCCAGCGCTGGTCAGATTTTGAATTAGCGACACTGTCATTTGGTTACGGTTTATCCGTTACAACGGCTCAATTAGCACGGATGTATACCACCTTGGCCAATGGCGGCATAAATCAAGAGCTATCGATTATTAAAGGCATGGATCGCATGCCTGCTGAGCGGGTTTTTTCTGCTGAAAACACCCAAGCTGTGCTTGAAATGATGGAAAGTGTTACCACAAAGGGTGGTTCTGGTACCAAAGCTGCCGTACCTGGATATCGAGTAGCCGGTAAAACCGGCACGAGTCGCAAAGCGGTTGCCGGTGGCTATGGCGAAGAGTACGTGAATATTTTTGCTGGTGTCGCCCCCGTCTCTGACCCGCAATTGGTTATCGTCGTGTTGATCAATGAACCTGCAGGGGATTTGTATTATGCCGGCGATACTGCAGCCCCCGTATTTTCAAAAATTATGAGTGGCAGTTTGCAAATCCTCAATGTCGCACCTGATGCTATTGGACACGCAAATATTGCCCATCTGAGCCCAAGCGACAATGAGTAGTAGATATGATTGATTTACATTTACAACAAATTGCAGACTGCGTGCACAGTCACACTGATACACCAGCATTAGTAATTTCTGGGGTGTCAACTGATACCAGGACTATTCAGCCTGGGGACCTTTTCGTTGCCTTGGTTGGACCGAATTTTAATGGCCATGCATTTATTTCTGAAGCACGCCAAAAGGGCGCGGTAGCGGCAATTGTGTCTGAGCCTACGCAAGATTTTATTCCGGAAATACAGGTAGAGGACACCAAACTGGCATTGGGGCAAATTGGCGCCTTAGTGAAATCCTTAGTCAATCCTAAAACCATAGCGATTACCGGCAGTTGTGGCAAAACGACAGTTAAAGAAATGACCACTGCTATATTGCGCGAATGCGGTGAAGTCTTGGCTACAGCGGGAAATTTTAATAACGACATTGGTGTTCCTCTGACGTTGTTAAGACTTGAATCACAGCATGAATATGCCGTCATTGAGATGGGCGCGAATCACATGGGTGAAATTGCTTACACCACTGATTTAGCAAAACCGGATGTCGCAACCATTGTCAATGCCGATGCCGCCCATTTAGAGGGGTTCGGTAGTTTGTTCGGTGTGGCCCGAGCTAAGAGTGAGATCTTCAAAGGCTTGGGACCACAGGGTACCGCTATCCTCAATTGCGACAGTCAATTTTACGACTTTTGGAAAGGCAAGTTAGATAACGAGTTCGTGTATGGTTTTTCGATGCGTGAAGCAGGGCAAACCTCTGCGGAATATACCGCTAGTTCAGTTGGTTTGGCATTTAACGGTTGTGCGCACTTTATTATGCATACGCCAATAGGCGAGATTGACATTCAACTGACTCAACCGGGCATCCACAATGTCGGGAACGCGTTATTAGCAGCCGCATTGAGTATTAATGTCGGCGCCAGTTTGGAGGATGTGCGTGCGGGTTTGGCCAACATGCAAAACGTGGCAGGTCGGTTGCATGTGGTTCAACTCAGTGAGCAAGTGCGCGTCATCGATGATACTTACAATGCGGCTGTTGCTTCGGTTCGCGCGGCCATTGAGTTGCTCAGTCAATATTCAGGTACGCGTGTCTTGGTATTAGGTGACATGGCTGAATTAGGAGACAGAGCTAGATATTACCACGAAGAGATTGGTGAACTGGCACGTGCAAAAGGCATTGAGTTTTTATTTACCCTTGGCGTGTTAAGTCAATCAGCCAGTGAAGTGTTTGCCGGTCATGGTGCGCATTTCACAGAGATTGATGAACTTAATGCAAACTTGTATCAGACCTTACACTTACTTGATGACGATATCACGATTTTAGTCAAAGGTTCGCGTTCTGCACGAATGGAACGCGTCGTCAAAGCTTTGGAGGACTCCCCAGTGGGAAAGCTCGATAGAACGCGAGGACAAATCGCGTGTTAATACTGTTAACCGACTGGTTAATGCAATTTGACGTAGGGTTTAGCGTATTAGGCTACTTGACCCTACGCACCATATTAGCCACATTGACCGCGTTGTTGATAGCTATTTTGATTGGTCCGAAAATGATCAAATGGTTGCAACGCTTACAAATTGGTCAGACGGTCCGCGATGATGGTCCTGAGACGCATTTACAAAAAATGGGTACACCGACTATGGGCGGAGTACTCATTTTGGCCGCCATATTAATCAGTGTGATTGTATGGGGTGATCTCACTAACGAATATGTTTGGGTAACACTCGCGATTCTCATTGGTTATGGCATGGTCGGTTTTGTCGATGATTACCGTAAAGTGGTGCGAAAAGATGCGAAAGGATTAATCGCGCGTTGGAAATATATGTGGCAATCCATCATTGCCATAGCCGTTGCGTTTTATCTGTATGCCAATGCTACGACGCCCGAACAAACAGCCTTGGTCGTTCCGTTTTTTAAAGATGTGTTGCCGCAGTTAGGCTTGTTTTATCTCGTCATTGTGTACTTTACCGTTGTGGGTAGTAGTAATGCAGTGAACTTAACGGATGGATTGGATGGTTTAGCGATTGTGCCGACTATCTTAGTTGCGGGGGCACTTGCCATCTTCGCGTATGCCACTGGCAACATCAATTTCTCGGAGTATTTGCACATCCCTTACATTCCACAAGCCAGTGAGTTAGTGATTATTTGTGGTGCAATTATTGGGGCAGGTCTAGGATTCTTGTGGTTTAACGCCTATCCAGCGCAAGTTTTCATGGGCGATGTGGGGTCATTGGCACTCGGTGGTGCCTTAGGCATTATCGCTGTTTTGGTAAGACAAGAAATAGTCTTGATCATTATGGGTGGGGTATTCGTGATGGAAACACTATCCGTCATTATTCAAGTAGGCTCATTCAAACTCAGAGGTAAGCGAGTATTTAGAATGGCGCCGATTCATCACCACTTTGAGTTAAAAGGTTGGCCAGAGCCAAAAGTGATTGTGCGCTTTTGGATCATTTCGTTAATTTTAGTTTTGGTCGGCTTAGCCACGTTAAAGTTGAGATAATATGAGTCAAACCAACACCTTACAAGCGCTATTTGCAGCGCGTCATAACCGGGCATCAAGCACTGATGAGCGTCCGTATGACTTGGGGTTGGTGTGTATCATCATCGCATTGTTGTCATTAGGCATTGTGATTGTTAGTTCAGCGTCTATGCCAGAAGGCACCGCAAAATTTGATAATCCTTATCACTTTATTATCCGTCATATTATTTTTGCCTGTGTTGCCTTTGTCATCGGTATGTTGACCTTAACGATCCCGATGTCGGTCTGGCAAAAATATAACCCGTATTTGTTATTTGCTGCATTCTTATTGCTTATTGCGGTGTTGTTAGTTGGTCGAAGCGTAAACGGTGCCACGCGTTGGATAGCGCTTGGGCCAATCAATATCCAAGCCGCCGAACCTGCGAAATTGTTTTTCTTTGCTTACCTAGCTGGTTACTTGGTCAGACGGTATGAGGAAGTAACAGAGCATTTGAAAGGGTATGCAAAGCCAATGGTGGTGTTTTTTGTACTTGGCGTGCTGTTACTAAACCAACCTGATTTTGGTACAACCGTAGTGATGTTTATTACGACGTTGGGACTGTTATTTTTAGTAGGTGCTAAAATATTACCGTTTGTGGCAACGATTGCTACAGGGGCTGCATTAATCGTTGTGCTGATAATCTTTGCTGAATATCGCATGCGTCGGATAACTGCGTTTTTGGATCCATGGGCCGATCCTTTTGGCAGTGGTTACCAGCTTACTCAATCATTGATGGCCTATGGCCGTGGCGATTGGTTTGGACAAGGGCTGGGTAATAGTTTACAAAAATTACAGTTCTTACCTGAAGCGCATACTGATTTTATCGTTGCGATACTCGCTGAGGAATTGGGCTTTGTTGGAGTCTTAGTGTTGTTAGGTTTAATCATGGCATTAGTCTTTAAAGCTTTATTCTTGGGTAAACGAGCGCTGCAGCACGGCATGGCCTTTTCAGGTTATTTTGCCTATGCTATTGGGATCTGGTTCAGTTTCCAAACTGTGGTCAACATCGGCGCGAGTGCGGGTGCATTGCCAACTAAAGGTTTAACCTTACCCTTAGTGAGTTATGGTGGTTCTAGTTTGATTACCATGGCGATTGCAGTCGCGGTGTTACTGCGTATCGATTATGAGTGCCGCATGGCTGCCAAAGCACAAGCGAAAAAAGTCAGCATTAAAACCACCGATGAACAAATTGAAGTGTATGAAACCTCGGTAATCGATCTCGAAGAGGCAGATATTGTGGAGGTGGCGCGTGCCTAAATTAATGATTATGGCTGGTGGTACAGGCGGTCACATTTTCCCTGGCCTAGCGGTAGCAGAGGCCTTACAGGCTAAGGGATGGGATATCATTTGGCTCGGTACGGCTGACCGTATGGAAGCTGACATTATCCCACAACATGGGATCCCATTTTATACCATTGATATTCAAGGCATTCGTCGCAATGGTCTGCTCAAAAAAATCACGCTTCCGATTGTGTTATGTCGAGCGGTTTGGCAAGCTCGCACTATCCTAAAACAAACTCAGCCAGACGTAGTACTAGGCATGGGAGGTTATGCTAGTGGTCCTGGTGGATTAGCGGCCAAAGCGCTAGGACTGCCCTTGTTCATTCATGAACAGAATGCGGTATTGGGTTTAACGAATCGTTGGTTGGCTAAAATTGCTAATCACGTGTTCACTGGTTTTGCGATTAATATTGGCGAGGCAGTGGGCAATCCAGTAAGAGCTGCGTTTAACCGTGTCCCAGCACTACAACTAAACGCAGACCAAACGTTACATATTTTGGTAGTCGGCGGTAGTTTAGGAGCACAAGTCTTCAATGAGACACTGCCGACTATCTTTGCCAATTATAGCAATATCGTCATTACCCATCAGTGTGGTAGAGGAAATGTAGAAACAGTCAATGCTGCTTATGCAACACACGGTTTACAAACACAGGTTAGTGTCGTTGAGTTTATTGAAGATATGCCGACGGCGTTCGCTCAATCGCATTTGTTGATTTGTCGTGCGGGAGCATTGACCGTAGCTGAGGTGGCTGCAGCTGGACGGGCTGCGATATTTGTACCTTTACCTAGCGCAGTTGATGACCATCAAACGCACAATGCTCTGTATCTAGCAAAACGTGATGCGGGTTTGGTGATCGCGCAAAGCACACTTACAGCAGTATTACCCAACGTGTTGGACACGTTATTGAGCCAACCACAACAACTCATTGAAATAGCACAACAGGCAAAGGCGTGCGCAAGACTAGAAGCGACCCAACACATCGTTACTGCATTGGAGCAAGCAGCATGAAGCAAGCAAAATTAGCCGTTTTATTAGGTGGTACATCGGCAGAGCGTGAGGTGTCACTTGCATCTGGTGCTGCTGTGTGTAATGCCTTGACAGCGATGGGCATTGCACATTTAGCCTTTGATCCTGCTGAACGCGATATTCACGCCTTAGCCGATGAAGGAATAACGCATGCGTTTATCATGTTGCATGGGCGTGGTGGAGAAGATGGCACGATCCAAGGCGCGTTAGAATTTATGGGGATTGCTTATACGGGAAGTGGCGTATTGGGCTCAGCTTTGTGTATGGACAAAGTGCGTACTAAACAAATTTGGCAAGCAGTTGGTTTACCCACTGCGACGTATTTTGAGTTTAATCAAGCAATAGCCGTTACGGATGCACAGCAAGTGTTAGCACAACTGGGTAGTCCTGTCATGGTGAAACCCAGTCATGAGGGTTCGAGTATTGGTATGGCCAAAGTTCACGATGCAAGGGCATTAAGCGAGGCCGTTAATACGGCATTAACCCTTGATGATTCGGTGTTGGTCGAAGCTTTTATTCAAGGAGATGAATATACAGTTGCGATTTTAGATGGTCGTGCTTTGCCGAGTATAAGCATGGTAACTCCCCGTGATTTTTATGATTATGAAGCGAAGTACCAAAGTAATAGTACCGAGTATTTTTGTCCAAGCGGTTTATCTGAATTTGATGAAAAGCAGTTGGGAGAACTGGCCGAACAGGCATTCGCAGCAGTATCAGCAGAGGGCTGGGGGCGTGTGGATGTGATGCGAAATGGCACAGGACAATTTCTGCTATTAGAAGTCAATACCGTACCTGGGATGACTGAAAAGAGTTTAGTACCTAAAGCAGCAGCACAAGCGGGAAAAAGTTTTTCTGATTTGGTGATGCATATTATGATGTCAGCCTTTGGTGACGAAACCTTAAACGCGTTAAAAGAGCACCATGAAAATGCATGAGACACCCGCACATACATCATCCCGCAGCATTGGGGTTATTTTTCTCATTGCGGTGTGTTTAGGGTTGGCGTGGGCTAGCTTTGTGTTGTGGCAATGGATGATGGATGCACAGCGTACGCCAATACATGTTATTGAAGTATCAGGTAAAACCCAATATATCGATAACCAAGCTTTGGTCAGGTACATCCGGAGTAAAAACACAGCCAGTTTCTTTGCTGTTGATATCAATGACGTGCATCGAGACGTAGTAGCACAACCCTGGATTTATCAAGCGTCGGTCCGTAAAAAGTGGCCCAATACTTTACAGGTATTTATTGTTGAACAACAACCTGTGGCACAGTGGAACAGTGACTTATTACTCAATGCTCAGGGACAGCCGTTTGCGGGGGATGTAGTATTACCAGGTTTACCTGAATTATTTGGACCAAACGGCGCTGAGAAAACGGCATTATCGGGTTTGAATTCGATGCGAATGTTACTTAAAAATCAAAAAATGGACGTACAATCTTTGATTTTAACAGAGCGTTTCGCATGGCAGGTCACGTTAGATAACGGTATCCAGCTCAACCTTGGACGTCATGAATTTATTAATCGCCTACAACGCTTTGTAAATTTATATCCATTGTTGAAACGTGAAGGACGACCAATTAAGTATGTCGACTTACGATATGACACTGGCGCTGCAGTAGGTTGGCAAGTATAACAAGAATAAGCATGAAGCAGGATCAATAGTATGTCAAAAGTGGATAATCGCCACATTGTATTTGGATTAGACATCGGTACACAACAGATCAAATGTGTAGCGGGTGAGTTGCTCAATGATGGATATATCAACATCATTGGCGTGGGTACGCATGCTGCAAAAGGGATGGATAAAGGTGGCGTTAATGATTTGCATCTAGTATCAACATCGATCCAAAAGGCGGTGCATGAAATGGAGATGTTCGCAAATTGTAAGGCGCACAACGTCCACTTGTCGATCACTGGTAGGCATGTGCAATGTCAAAATGAAAGTGGCATGGTGCCAATTAATCATCAAGAGGTAGATCAGGATGATATTGACAATGTTATCCATGCTGCACGTTCAGTCCCCATTCCTGCAGAGAGAAGGATCTTGCATGTGTTACCACAACAATATTCAGTTGACGTGCAAGAACGAGTAAAGAATCCCATTGGCATGTCAGGGGTGAGAATGGAAGCAAGCGTGCATCTGATCACGTGTGCAGATGATATGGCCAAAAACTATTTAAAATGTACAGACCGTGCCGATGTGTCCGTCGATCAATTGATATTTTCTGCTCTGGCAGCCAGTTATTCCGTGTTGACAGAAGACGAACGTGAATTGGGAGTGTGTGTCGTTGATATTGGGGCTGGCACGATTGATCTCGTGATTTATGCCGAAGGCGCAATTCGTCATTCTGCTGTAATACCCGTAGCTGGTAACCAGATTACAGGTGATATCGCTAAAATATTCAGAACCCCGATCAACAACGCTGAATCGTTAAAGGTCAAGTATGCTTGCGCAGTCAAAAATATGGTCAGTATGGAGCAAACGATACAGGTACCAAGTGTCGGTGGGCGTGAAGCCAGAAATATGGCACGCCATACACTTGCTGAAGTCATTGAACCTAGGTATCAAGAAATCTTTGAATTGATCCAAGACGAGATCCGTACCAGTGGTCTGGAAGAACAAATTGCTGCGGGTATTGTCTTGACTGGGGGCACCGCGAAGATGGAAGGCGCAGTTGAATTTGCGGAAGAAATTTTCCAAATGCCAGTACGTATTGGTAAGCCCTTAAATATCAAGGGGTTAACTGATTATGTGAGTGATCCTTCCATGGCAGTCGTCACGGGATTATTACAATATGGG
>JBEVCF010000142.1:1633-18427 GCA_040514355.1 Glaciecola sp. | reverse complement strand
GCCAGGCGTCGCAATAACTTGATACGAGAAACGCCCCTATGGGGCGTTTTTTTTTTGCAGGCAATTTGCACTTAGATAAATGCGTACGCATCACCGAATAAGTCATCTGTGGCTAATCCCGCAGCATAAAAGTCGTCTCTCGCAACTTTTGCCATGGGGAAGGGACCTGCGATATAGACTTGGAAAGGGCTTAGGTCTGGAAACGATTGTAATACCGCGTGATGTACCCAACCTGTAGCGCCTTGCCAACCTGTGTCAGGTTGCTCAACAACAGGGTGAAAGTGGACATTATCATGCTCATCCGCCAGCTGTTGTAAAAGTGCTGCTTCATACAATTGACTATCTTGTTTTGCGCCCCAAAAAATATGAATTTGATTTTCTAAACCTTGCGTGGCGGCTTCAAACGCGATGGATTTAACATACGAGTAGCCTGTACCGCCAGCGACCAAGATAATATCTTTTTCGCTCGGTTGGAGTTGGGCAGTGCCATTAGCCAAACTCACTTGAACTGACCCTTTGGTACGCAGCTGCTCGATGACATCCCACGCATAGGGGTTTTCTGGTGTAGCACCGATATGAAGCTCAATAAAGCGGTCTTTGCTCGGGCTGCTTGCAATTGAGAAAGGGCGTTGATCATCTTCACTCATATTGACCAAAAGATACTGGCCCGCCGCATAATTCAGCGTGTCGTCAGCTGATAGTTTGATGCGATACACATCGTGTCCGACGTTCTCAATTGTTTTTAAATTTAGTTGCATATTGTGTTTCTTACTGTTTGTGGTTAGGGATCAAAGCATCAATACCTAATGCATCCCATAATTCATCGACCTTTTGTTTTACCTGCGGATCCATAATGATGGGTTCACCCCATTCGCGATCAGTTTCCCCTGGCATTTTGTTGGTCGCATCCAAGCCCATTTTAGAGCCTAAGCCTGACACAGGTGAGGCAAAATCTAAATAGTCAATTGGTGTATTGTCAATTAAAGTTGTGTCACGAGTAGGATCCATACGTGTAGTAATGGCCCAAATGACATCTTCCCAATTACGTGCATCAACATCGTCATCGCAAACAATGACAAACTTGGTATACATGAACTGTCGTAAAAATGACCACACTCCTAACATTACTCGCTTAGCGTGTCCTGGATACTGTTTCTTCATAGTCACAATTGCCATGCGGTAAGAGCATCCTTCTGGTGGCAAGTAAAAGTCAGTGATTTCTGGAAATTGCTTTTGCAAAATCGGTACGAACACTTCATTTAATGCTACGCCTAAGATAGCGGGCTCATCAGGTGGACGACCGGTATAGGTGGAGTGGTAAATGGGATTATGACGATGTGTAATATGAGTAACTGTGAAGACTGGGAAGTCATCCACTTCATTGTAATAACCGGTGTGATCGCCATATGGACCCTCAGGCGCAATTTCGCCTGGCATAATATAACCCTCAAGTACGATTTCAGCATTAGCCGGCACTTGCAAATCATTGCTAACAGATTGTGTGACTTCGGTTTTGCTACCTCGCAACAAACCTGCAAAGGCATACTCTGATAATGTATCGGGAACTGGTGTAACAGCACCGAGTATGGTTGCAGGATCAGCACCGAGTGCGACTGAGACCGGATATGGTTTATCGGGATACTGCTGGCACCATTCACGAAAATCCAGTGCGCCACCGCGGTGCGAGAGCCATCGCATGATGACTTTGTTCTTAGCGATCACTTGTTGGCGATAAATACCTAAGTTTTGGCGTTTTTTATGTGGACCACGGGTAACAGTTAAGCCCCACGTAATTAACGGCGCAGCATCTCCGGGCCAACAGCGTTGCACTGGGATTTTGGACAAATCAACCTCCTCACCAGTGAGTACGACTTCTTGGCAAGGGGCTTTTTTGATGACTTTTGCTGGCATATTCAAAACTTGTTTGAAGACCGGTAACTTACTCCACAGATCTTTTAAACCCTTAGGGGGATCTGGTTCTTTCAAATACGCCAATAATTTACCCACATCGCGCAAAGCGTGGACGGAGTCTTGACCCATGCCCATAGCCACCCGCTCGGGTGTGCCAAACAGATTAGCAAGTACTGGCATATCGTGACCGATGGGGTTTTCAAACAACAAGGCGGGGCCTCCCGCGCGTAATGTGCGGTCTGCGATTTCGGTCATCTCTAAATCGGTGCTGATGGGATGTTTGATACGCAATAACTTACCTTGCGCTTCAAGTTTTTCGATAAAATCTCTAAGATCTTTGTATTGCATGGGAAAAACAAACCTGTATAGGGTGTTTATGACTGCTGTAGTATACCAAAGCAAGGTCAAGATTGATCAGTTTGATTAAAAATAAACAGCATCAGGTTAAAGTTGATAGTACATTCAGCGTCACGTATTGATGTATTTTGAATCACTCGCCAAATCGGTGAGGTTGTTGTTAATATAGGTTTATTTTCCTCTTTAACATGATTGTTGCTATAATCATGAAAAATTTGTTTATATTAGAGAGACATGTCAGTCGACCCTCATTACGACCGCGAAAAAGCCAAATACGACAATCCAGTTGCCAGCCGAGAGCACATCCTTGACGTTTTAACCAGAGCCGCAAAGCCACTTACTTTCATGGAAATCTGTGAACTTGTCCATGCCCGTGAAGATCTTGAGCGCATAGGTGTACAACGGCGTTTGCGAGCAATGGAACGCGAAGGACAAGTGGCCTTTACCTCGGCTAAAAAGTACGAGGTTCAAGCGCGTGATGAAGTCTTAATTGGTCGCGTGATTGGGCATCGTGATGGGTTTGGTTTTTTACATATTAGTAAAGCAGAAAAAGATTGGTATTTGTCGCAAGGCCAAATGAAAAATGTGGTGCATGGCGATATCGTCGAGGCGGTCAGCAAAGGCATCGACCGCAAAGGTCGTAACGAAGCGCGTATAACCAAAGTCATTGAACCTCGTAAAGAAGCTATCGTAGGTCGCTTTTTTGTTGAGCACGGTGTAGCGTTAGTCATTCCCGATGACAGCCGCATACAGCACGAGATCTTCATTGGTCCACAGGACTCCCAAGGGGCTCGACAAGGGGCGGTTGTCGTGGTGGAATTCATCAAGCGTCCCTCACGTCAATCCAGTCCAACAGGCAAAATTATCGAAGTATTAGGTGAGCATATGGCACCTGGCATGGAAATCGAGATGGCTTTACGTACATTCGATATTCCTCATGTGTGGCCTAAAGCCGTCGAGAAGCAAGTGGAACCATTAGAGGACCAAGTCCCTGAAGAGGCAAAACAAGGTCGAGTGGATTTGCGAACCGTGCCACTGGTCACGATCGATGGTGAAGATGCGCGAGATTTTGATGATGCTGTCTATGCTGAACCGATATATAAAGATGGTATGGTAAGTGCTTACAAACTTTATGTCGCTATTGCGGACGTGAGTTATTATGTGCGCCCAGGTACGGCCTTGGATCAAGAGGCAATTAGTAGGGGTAACTCAGTTTATTTTCCCAAACAAGTTATACCTATGCTGCCGGAGGTGTTATCCAACGGATTGTGTTCGTTAAACCCAGAGGTTGACCGTTTGTGTATGGTCTGTGAAATGGTCGTGCAGGTCAGTGATGGGCAGTGCAGCAATTATCAGTTTTACGAGGCTGTGATGCGTTCTCATGCGCGCTTTACGTATACCAAGGTAGCCTCGATCTTGGATGATGATCCAGAATTAACAGAGCGTTACGCTTCCTTTGTGCCGGCTTTGAAAGACTTACATGATTTGTACAAGATCTTAAAACTCGCTAGAGATGGGCGTGGCGCGGTTGAGTTTGAAACGAACGAAAGTCGCTTTGTTTTTAATGCACAGCGCAAGATTGAAAACATTGTGCCATTAGTGCGTAACGATGCCCATAAACTCATTGAAGAATGTATGATCTTAGCCAATGTCTGTACGGCTAAATTTTTGGGTAAGCACAAGGCTCAAGGTCTATATCGCGTGCATGACAAACCCGATCCTGACCGCTTAGTGTCTTTCACCGCGTATTTGGCCGAGATTGGCGTGAATCACAAACTCAGCTCTGATACCTCTGCGGCAGCGTTTTCACAAGTCATGCAAAAAGTCCGTCAGCGCAGTGATGCAGAACTGATCCAAACCATGTTGTTGCGCTCCATGAAACAAGCTGTGTATGCGCACGAAAACATCGGACATTTTGGTCTGGCGTTAGAAGAGTATGCCCATTTTACATCGCCTATTCGCCGTTATCCTGATCTAGTTGTGCATCGAGCTATCAAAGGCGTGCTAGCACAGCAACGCAATGCAAAATCAACCACCGGTGGCAAGCTTTACAGTATTGAAGAGGTTGAATCCTTAGGTGAACAATGCTCAATGACGGAGCGACGCGCAGATGATGCAACACGCGACGTGGCAGATTGGCTCAAATGTGAGTTTATGCAAGATCATGTCGGCGACAGTTTTGAAGCCGTCGTGGCCTCAGTGACTAATTTCGGTTTGTTTGTGCGTATCACAGCCTATGGTATTGACGGTTTGGTACATGTGACGTCTTTAGGCAATGACTATTACCAATTTGATGAAGTCAAACAAATGTTGATTGGAGAAGTATCAGGTCGAGTCTTCCGCCTGGGTGATACTTTGCTGGTCAAAGTGGTCGCGGTCAACTTGGATGAACGCAAGATTGACTTGGTACTCGCCAATCCTGGGAAAGATATCCCTAAGTCAAAGAAAAAGAAAAAAATACGGTCCGGCAAACTGCAACCTGGCAAACCCAGTGCACCGGGTTCTGATGCGCCTGAGCATAAAGTACCGAAGAAGAAAGGTAAAACCGCCCCCCGGGCCAAAAAGAAAAACAAACAATCCAAACACAAAAGCAAAAAACGCTAAGGCGTAATAGAGAATAAGTCATGGCACAACAACAAGAGTGGTTATACGGTATCCACGCGTTACAAGCGGTATTAGAAAGAGATCCCGCGCGGATTTTAGAGATGTTTATCGTCAAAGGTCGGGATGATGAGCGCTTGCATCGCGTCGTGAATTTAGCCCGCAAGCACGGGATTTCCGTGCAGTTTGCCCAGCGCAAAGTACTCGATGACAAAACCAAAGGCGAGCAACATCAAGGCGTAGTAGCTCGTGCATTGCCAGCCAAGGCGTTAACTGAGGCTGACTTAGATGCGATTATTGAACGCGAACCCCAACCATTTTTACTGATTTTAGATGGGGTGACCGATCCGCATAACCTGGGTGCGGTGTTACGTACGGCAGATGCCGCTGGTGTCCATGCGGTCATAGTACCAAAAGATAAATCTGCCAATCTCAATCCCACCGTACGCAAGGTCGCCTGCGGCGCGGCAGACGTGGTTCCACTTATTCAGGTCACAAACTTGGCCCGTACGATTAACGATATTCAAACCCAAGGCGTGTGGGTCATTGGTACAGCTGGTGAAGCAGCGACCACCATCTACGAAACCGATGTTAAAGGGCCGATTGCTTTGGTCATGGGCGCAGAGGGCAAAGGGATGCGCCGCTTGACGCGGGAAAAATGTGATAGCTTGATTAAACTCCCAATGTTTGGTTCTGTGTCGAGTTTAAATGTCTCTGTTGCAACAGGCGTATGCTTATATGAGATAGTACGTCAACGCAACAGCATGTCCTAGCGCTAAGCCCACCTTTACTAATATACCCCGTGTGTAAAAAACTTTCATTTTGGGGTATCACTCCCCCCTTATTTTTGTTATCATTGCGCGCCCTTTTTATGGGGTATTAGGCTATTTTTCCAGCGAAAGCTTGATGAATAGCGGTTTTAATGGCTCTTTTGAGTCTTAATTTAACAGCGGAGCACTAACATGATCCAAATGCAAACTAACCTGGATGTGGCAGACAATTCTGGCGCTCGCAGGGTTCAGTGTATTAAGGTTCTTGGTGGCTCGCATCGCCGTTATGCACATATCGGTGATATCATCAAAGTTACTGTGAAAGAAGCAATTCCTCGCGGTAAAGTAAAAAAAGGTGATGTCCTGAATGCAGTGGTGGTGCGTACTAGAAAAGGCGTACGTCGTGCAGATGGTTCTACTATCCGTTTCGATAACAACGCAGCTGTTTTGCTTAATGCAAACAAGCAACCGATTGGTACGCGTATCTTTGGCCCGGTCACTCGTGAACTTCGTGGAGATAGCTTCATGAAGATTATTTCACTGGCCCCTGAGGTACTATAAGGAGTCACGATAATGGCTAGAAAAATTCGTCGTGATGATGAAGTAGTCGTATTAGCGGGTAAAGATAAAGGTAAGCAAGGCAAAGTCTTGTCTGTACTTGCATCTGAAGACCGTTTAGTTGTAGAAGGCGTGAACATGATCAAGAAGCACACCAAGCCTAACCCACAATTGGGTGAGCCAGGTGGCATCATTGAGAAAGAAGCGTCTATACATGTGTCAAATGTAGCGATTGTTAACCCAGCAACGGGCAAAGCAGATCGCGTTGGTTTCCGTTTCGAAGATGAGAAGAAAGTACGTTTCTTCAAGTCTAACGGCGAACTAGTTTAATTAATTGGAGAGTACGATGGCGAAACTGCATGATTTCTATAAAGAAACAGTAGTAGCTGAACTTGCGAAGCAGTTCGGGTACAAAAGCGTCATGCAAGTCCCTCGGATTGAAAAAATCACTCTAAACATGGGTTTAGGTGAGGCAATTGCTGACAAGAAAGTTCTTGAATCTGCGCAAGCTGATATGGCTGCAATCGCAGGTCAAAAACCAATTGTTACAGTTGCGAGAAAATCAGTAGCGGGTTTTAAAATCCGTGAAGGTTATCCGATTGGCTGTAAAGTAACCCTACGTGGTGAGCGTATGTGGGAATTCTTAGAGCGTTTAATCTCTATTGCAATCCCGCGTATCCGTGACTTCCGTGGTTTGAATCCTAAGTCTTTTGATGGACGTGGAAACTATAGCATGGGTGTTAAAGAACAGATTATCTTCCCAGAAATCGATTTCGATAAGGTAGATAAGGTTCGTGGTATGGATATTACTATCACTACTAGCGCAAACTCTAATGAAGAAGCGAAAGCGTTGTTATCAGCGTTTAACTTCCCATTCAAAAAGTAAGGTGTAGGGTTATGGCAAAAGAATCAATGAAGGCGCGTGAAGCAAAACGCGCTAAGTTAGTAAGCAAGTATGCTGCAAAGCGTGCCGCGTTGAAAGCGATCATCAACGATGTGAATGCATCTGAAGAAGATCGTTGGAATGCAGTGCTTAAGCTACAACAACTGCCACGTGATTCATCACGTTCACGTCAACAGAACCGTTGCCGTGTAACTGGTCGTCCACATGGTTTCCTACGCAAATTTGGTCTTTCTCGTATCAAGCTTCGTGAAGCAGCGATGCGCGGTGAAGTCCCTGGCCTTAAAAAAGCCAGCTGGTAAGGAGTAGCACATATGAGCATGCAAGATCCTATCGCGGATATGTTTACCCGCATTCGTAACGGCCAAATGGCTGCAAAAGTAGCAGTAGCTATGCCTTCTTCTAAGCAACGCGTCGCGATTGCTGAAGTTTTAAAGGCAGAAGGTTACATCAGCGACTATGCAGTATCTGGTGACGTTAAGCCTACTTTAGAAGTGACATTAAAGTACTTCGAAGGTAAGCGTGTAATCGATACAATTGAGCGAGTCAGCCGTCCTGGTTTACGCATCTACAAAAAGAAAGATGAGTTACCAAAAGTAATGGGTGGTTTGGGCATCGCAATCGTGTCTACATCTAAAGGTGTGATGACTGACCGTGCAGCGCGTAAAGCGGGCATGGGTGGTGAGATCATCGGTTATGTAGCGTAACGGGGAGAAATCAATGTCACGAGTAGCAAAAGCACCTGTCGACTTGGTCTCTGGCGTAGAAGTTACTATCGCTGGTCAAGCCGTTACAGTAAAAGGTAAAAATGGCACCTTAACACGTACGTTTAATGACGCTGTTGAAATCAAGCAAGAAGACAATCAACTAGTTACTTTGCCTCGCGCAGAAGCAGCTAATGGTTGGGCTCAAGCAGGTACAGCACGTTCTATCTTAAACGCGATGGTTATCGGTGTATCACAAGGTTTTGAAAAGAAACTTGAGTTAAACGGTGTTGGTTACCGTGCGCAAGCACAAGGTAGCAAACTAAACCTTACTCTTGGTTTTTCACACCCTGTCGTCTACGAAATGCCTGCTGGCATTACCGTAGAAACTCCTAGCCAAACTGAAATCCTCGTCAAAGGCGCGGATAAGCAGGTGGTTGGTCAGGTTGCAGCTAACATCCGTGGATACCGTCCACCAGAGCCTTACAAAGGTAAAGGTGTACGTTATTCTGATGAAGTTGTACGTCGTAAAGAAGCTAAGAAAAAGTAGGTGGGTGATACGATGGATAAGAAAACAGCTCGCTTGCGTCGCGCAACACGCGCCCGCAAAAAAATCAGTGAACTGGCCGTACATCGCTTGGTTGTTAACCGCACACCACGCCACATCTACGCTCAGTTAATTGCACCAAGTGGTTCTGAAGTATTAGCTGCTGCATCAACAGTTGAAGCCGCGTTAAAAGGTAGCCTTAAAGCTACAGGTAACGCAGAAGCAGCTGCAGCAGTAGGTAAAGCTATTGCAGAGCGCGCTATTGAAAAAGGCATCAAGTCAGTTGCTTTTGACCGTAGCGGTTTCAAATACCACGGCCGTGTGAAAGCCTTAGCAGACGCAGCTCGTGAAGCTGGTCTACAGTTCTAGGAGTAGCAAATGGCTAAAGTAGAAAATCAACAACAGGGTGATTTGAATGAAAAGCTCGTTGCTGTCAACCGTGTATCTAAAGTAGTTAAAGGTGGTCGTATCTTTAGTTTTACTGCTTTAACAGTTGTCGGTGATGGCAATGGTCGCGTTGGTTTTGGTTACGGTAAGGCACGTGAAGTTCCTGCTGCTATCCAAAAAGCAATGGAAAAAGCTCGTCGTAACTTAGTTACTGTCGATCTTAACGGCAATACATTACAACATCCTATTAAAGGTCGTCATTCTGGCTCTAAAGTTTACATGCAGCCTGCATCTGAAGGTACCGGTATTATTGCCGGTGGTGCGATGCGTGCAGTACTTGAAGTAGCTGGGGTACAAAACGTACTTTCTAAGTGCTACGGCTCTACTAACCCAATGAACGTTATCCGCGCAACGATCAACGCTTTAGTTGATATGAACTCTCCAGAGTCAGTTGCAGCGAAACGTGGGTTACCAGTAGATAAAATCTTGGGGTAATTGAACATGGCTAAAACGTTAAAAGTGAAGCAGACGAAAAGTTCAATCGGTCGTTTACCAAAGCACAAAGCAACCTTAACAGGTCTTGGTTTACGTAAGATTGGTCACGTTCGTGAATTAGAAGATACCCCAGCAGTTCGTGGCATGATCAACCGTGTAAATTACATGGTTGAGATAGTGGAGGAGTAAAAGATGCGTTTAAATACTCTTGCTCCTGCACCAGGAGCTAAAAATTCTGGTAAGCGTGTTGGTCGCGGTATCGGTTCTGGTTTAGGTAAGACAGGTGGCCGTGGTCACAAAGGTCAAAAGTCTCGCTCAGGCGGGTCTGTTAAGCCAGGTTTCGAAGGCGGTCAAATGCCAATTCAGCGCCGTCTGCCTAAGTTTGGTTTTACTTCACGTAAATCTATGGTTTCTGACCAAGTAACGTTGAGTGAAATTGCGAAGGTAGCAGGTGATGTCGTTTCTCTAGAAGCTTTAAAAGATGCAGGTCTAGTTAAAAAAGAGATCTTATTCGTTAAAGTGATGAAGAGTGGCGAAATTAACCGCGCTGTCACAGTAAATGGTTTGAAGGTAACTAAAGGCGCTCGTGAAGCAATCGAAGCTGCCGGTGGTAAGATTGAGGAATAACCATGGCTAAACCAGGTATAGATTCAGGCGCAAAAAACGGCTTAAGTGAACTACGAAGCCGATTGTTCTTTGTATTAGGTGCAATCATTGTCTTTCGTTTAGGTTCTTATGTGCCGATCCCTGGTATTGATGCGACCGTGTTGTCTCAGTTATTTGAACAACAAAAAGGCACTATTGTAGAAATGTTTAACATGTTCTCCGGTGGTGCGTTGGAACGCGCATCTGTATTAGCGCTTGGGATTATGCCTTATATCACTGCATCGATTATTATTCAGCTATTGTCAGCGGTACATCCGCCGATGATGGAGTTGAAAAAGGAAGGTGAAGCAGGTCGTCGTAAAATCTCTCAATACACGCGTTATTTGACGTTGGTATTGGCGACATTCCAATCTATTGGTGTGGCGACTGGGCTTCCTAACCTAATCAGTGGTTTGGTGATTAATCCTGGCTTTGGATTCTATTTTACTGCAGTTGTGAGTCTAGTAACGGGAACAATGTTCCTAATGTGGCTAGGTGAGCAAATTACTGAACGAGGTATTGGCAACGGTATCTCCATTTTAATTTTTGCTGGTATAGTAGCAGGATTGCCCACAGCGATAGGGCAAACTGCTGAACAAGCGAAGTTGGGCGAGATCAACTTACTCTTCTTGTTGCTTGTTGCCGTGATTGTTTTAGGTTTGACTTTCTTAGTCGTATTTGTTGAACGCGCACAGCGCCGCATTGTGGTGAACTATGCGAAACGTCAACAAGGACGCAAGATGTTTCAAGCCCAATCATCACATTTACCACTAAAATTAAACATGGCAGGTGTTATACCCCCCATTTTTGCTTCGTCCATTATCCTTTTCCCAAGCACTATTGCTGGATGGGTTGGTTCGAATGAAGCGTTTAGTTGGTTATCTGATGTGGCGTTATTATTATCGCCAGGTCAACCGTTATACGTAGGCTTGTACGCCGCGGCGATTATATTCTTCTGTTATTTCTATACCGCGTTGACATTTAATCCACGCGAAACAGCTGATAATCTGAAGAAGTCTGGTGCATTTGTGCCGGGAATTCGCCCAGGTGAGCAGACCTCACGTTATCTCGACAAAGTAATGACTCGCCTGACACTAGCTGGCGCACTGTATATTACCTTTGTTTGTTTGGTGCCTGAATTCATGCTTCTGGCGTGGAATGTTCCATTCTACTTCGGTGGCACATCATTATTGATCATTGTGGTCGTAATCATGGATTTCATGGCACAAGTACAAACTCATTTGATGTCTAGTCAATATGAGAGTGTATTGAAAAAAGCGAACCTAAAAGGCTACGGCCGCTAGGTTTGTAGCTACGGAGTGATGAAATGAAAGTTCGTGCATCCGTTAAAAAGATTTGCCGTAACTGCAAAATCATTAAACGTAACGGCGTTGTTAGAGTGATTTGCGTAGAGCCTAAGCACAAGCAAAGGCAGGGCTAATCCAACGAAGTTTGGTCACTCAGTTATCAACCATTAGGTGGTTGTTAATTGGGTGATTCAATCTTTTATTTGCAATTGTGTTGACAGGTAAGTATCCTATCGGGCTTTTTAGGCTGTCGACCATAACTAAGAGGAGTGCTGTTAATGGCCCGTATCGCTGGCATTAACATTCCTGAACACAAGCATACCGTGATTGCTTTACAAGCTATCTACGGTATTGGTGCTACTCGTGCGAAAAGCATTTGTGTAGCCGCGGGTGTTGCAGAATCTACTAAGATCAAAGATCTTGATGAAACCACTATTGATAAACTTCGTGATGAAGTTGCTAAATTCACGGTTGAAGGTGACCTTCGTCGTGAAGTATCAATGAGTATTAAACGTTTAATGGACCTAGGTTGCTTCCGTGGTATTCGCCACCGTCGTAGTCTACCTCTACGCGGCCAGCGCACTAAAACAAATGCGCGCACCCGTAAAGGTCCTCGTAAACCGATTAAAAAGTAAACGGGGGAACTAATGGCAAAAGCACCTACTCGCGCTCGTAAGCGCGCTAAACGTCAAGTTGCAGATGGTATGGCTCATATCCATGCGTCTTTCAACAACACTATTGTGACGATTACAGACCGCCAAGGTAATGCATTATCTTGGGCCACCTCTGGTGGTTCTGGTTTCCGTGGTTCACGTAAATCTACACCTTTTGCTGCTCAGGTAGCTGCAGAACGTGCTGGTGAAGCTGCTCAGGAATACGGTCTTAAGAATCTAGAAGTATTTGTAAAAGGTCCCGGTCCTGGTCGTGAATCAGCTATCCGTGCCTTAAATGCAACTGGATACAAGATCACAAACATTACCGATGTGACGCCTATTCCTCACAACGGTTGTCGTCCACCGAAAAAACGTCGCGTTTAATCGACGGACAGTTGGAGAAAGATCATGGCAAGATATTTGGGTCCAAAACTCAAACTAAGTCGTCGCGAAGGAACAGATTTGTTCCTAAAAAGTGGCGTTCGTGCAATTGATACTAAATGTAAATTAGATAACGCTCCGGGCCAACATGGTGCTCGTCGTGGCCGTTTATCTGATTACGGTTTACAGTTGCGTGAAAAACAAAAAGTACGTCGTATGTATGGCGTATTAGAGAAACAATTCCGTAACTACTACAAAGAAGCGGCACGTCTAAAAGGTAACACAGGTGAAAACTTGTTACAGCTTTTAGAACAACGTCTTGATAACGTAGTGTATCGTATGGGATTTGCTAGCACACGTGCTGAAGCACGTCAGTTAGTGAGCCACAAAGCGATTTGTGTAAACGGAAAGGTAGTTAATATTCCTTCATTCAAGGTTTCTGCAGAAACAACGGTTTCTGTTCGCGAAAAAGCGAAAAAGCAAGCCCGTATCGGTGCTGCTGTTGAATTAGCTGAACAACGCGAAAAGCCCACCTGGATCGAAGTAGACGGGTCTAAGCTTGAAGGTACATTCAAACGTGTTCCTGAAAGAGCGGATTTGTCTGCAGAAATTAACGAACAGTTGATCGTCGAACTTTACTCTAAGTAAAGTTAACTAAAAGAGGATGCTATGGGATCTGTAACTGAATTCCTAAAACCAAGATTGGTGGAAATCGAAAACCTTTCACCAACACGCGCGAAAGTTGTATTGGAACCATTAGAGCGTGGCTTCGGTCATACTCTAGGTAATGCATTACGTCGTATTTTATTATCTTCAATGCCGGGTGTGACTGTCACTGAAGTCGAAATTGATGGCGTACAGCATGAATACAGTACGAAAGAAGGCGTGCAAGAAGATGTAATTGAAATCTTACTTAATTTGAAAGATTTAGCAGTTCGTCTAGAAGGTAAAACTGAAGCAACTCTTACCTTGACCAAATCTGGCGCGGGCCCTGTTCTTGCTGGTGACATCCAGCATGATGGTGACGTGGAGATTGTTAACCCTGAACATGTAATTTGTACTCTTACTGGAGACAATGAAATTAGCATGCGTATCAAGGTTGAAACAGGTCGTGGTTATGTGCCTGCATCAGTACGTCGCACCTCTGAAGAAGATGATCGTCCAATTGGTCGTTTACTCGTTGACGCTTCATACAGCCCTGTTGAGCGTATTGCATATTCAGTAGAAGCTGCGCGTGTAGAACAACGCACAGATCTAGATAAACTGATTATCGATATGGAAACGAACGGTACTTTAGATCCTGAAGAAGCGATTCGTCGCTCTGCTACTATCTTAGCTGAACAGCTTGATGCATTTGTCGATTTGCGCGATGTATCTGAGCCAGAGGCAAAAGAAGAGAAGCCAGAATTTGATCCAATCCTACTTCGTCCAGTGGATGATTTAGAATTGACCGTGCGTTCAGCTAACTGTCTGAAAGCAGAAGCGGTACAGTATATTGGTGACCTTGTACAGCGTACTGAGGTTGAGTTGTTAAAAACACCAAACCTTGGTAAGAAGTCATTAACAGAAATTAAAGATGTGCTTGCGTCTCGTGGTTTATCTTTAGGCATGCGCTTAGAGAATTGGCCACCAGAGTCAATCGCAGATTAAGAGAAGGATAGAGCTATGCGCCATCGTAAGAGTGGTCGTAAGTTAAATCGCAACAGCAGCCACAGAAAAGCAATGTTTAAAAACATGGCAGGTTCTTTGGTAAAGCATGAAGTGATTAAAACTACTTTACCAAAAGCAAAAGAACTACGTCGTGTGATCGAACCATTGATTACACTTTCTAAGAAAGACAGCGTTGCAAATCGCCGTTTAGCCATGTCTCGCACTGGCGACAAAGAAGTAGTTGGTAAGTTATTCAATGAATTAGGCCCTCGTTATGAAGGTCGTCCAGGTGGTTACATTCGCATTTTAAAATGTGGTTTCCGTTCTGGTGATAAAGCGCCTATGGCGTTTGTTGAATTAGTTGATCGTCCTGTTGTTGAAGCAGCTGAAGAAGTTGTTGAAGTAACAGAAGACTAAGACATACCGCACTAAAAAAACCGTTCATCTGAACGGTTTTTTTATACCTTGGCGTGTTAAACGTTAATCCTGTGGGACTGCTTTAGTTTGCGCTTGTTTGTCTATTGCAGTATTTACAACATCAACACTAGCCCCTCCTTTTATTGCGTAGCGAGCAACGTCATCAGCTTCGACACCTGCGTTTAAGGCACTATTAATGATCTTTTTAATCTGCTCTGCATCATCACCGACTTCGCGCACGGTTACCGATACTACTTCTTCAGCATCGTTTGGGAAAATAGCAAGTAGTGCGTCCACTACATATTCGCCAATCTTGGGAACATAGTGAATCGTTGCATTTAATATGTCTGTGATACGTTGTGGATATGACTTTGCGACAGTTTGTACAATTTTATCAGCTGAATCTGGTTCAGTTAATACGGCTACGCGAAGAATATCCTTAAAATCGTCCGGAGAAGCCTGCGCTGCAGCTGCTGCCACAAAGCTAACATAACCTGGTTCAGCTTTTATCGCCGTAGAGACGATAGATTCACATTCTGTAATACCTTTATTTACAGCAATGGTGACAATTTCTTCAGATGAATAGGGTTGGGCAGAAATAGCTGCATGAATAATTTCTTTGTAATCTTCTGGATAGGTATCTAGCGCGACACTGACAATAGAGCTGATGCTTTCGGGGTAATGTCCAAGTAAAGTTTTGACTGAACGACCCGGTGACATAGATACACTCACCTGTTGCTTGAGAAAGTCAGGATTTAATTGCCAACCTATGTTACTTGAGTCTGTTTCAATACTGCTGGCCTGAAAACTAGACAACAACAAAGCCGTTGAAACAGCGATCAGATTTTTCATATTTTTTTTTCTCCTCAACCAGAAGGAACCAACAGTAGGACAAAATAGTACGAAAAAAGTTCATTTTTTATACAGTTATTTGTAAAACATGTTATTTATGTTAAGGCGGAAAAAATTAATACCCACATTCGGGCTCTGAATGCATGGTTTTGTGTTAAGTAATACACAGATTATATCCCTGCTCTTGAAATGATATAGCCCATGACGTTGACAATTAATATATAAAAACTAAAAAAATCAAAGCGACGCTGATATACTCAAAGAAAAACCAAGTCTCTTTATCGTGTCAGCATTAGCCTCTTTACATACGTTTGGTCTGTCAGCACAGGCCAGAAAAATTATTCCTATTCGCACACTTAACGATGTGCAACACATCATCGCGGCGACACAACCCTTTTTTATTCTCGGTGAGGGCAGTAATACCGTATTTACTGAAGATTTTGCTGGTACGGTATTTTTGAATCAACTACTAGGTAAAACACTGAGTGAAACAGACGAAGATTATGTTTTACGGGTGGCGTCAGGTGAAAACTGGCATGCCCTAGTTCAATGGTGTCTGGCTAGAGGCATTGGCGGTTTCGAAAATCTTGCGTTGATACCTGGTACAGTAGGAGCCGCACCGATTCAAAATATTGGTGCCTATGGCGTAGAAATCAAACAATTTGTCGACTGTGTTGACTATATTGATTTGACAACTGGCGAGCACATATCAATAAGCGGTGATGCATGTGAATTTGGCTACCGTGACAGTATATTTAAGCACGCACTAAAAGAGCGTGCATTCATCACTGCTGTACACTTTCGTTTGCCCAAAGATTATGCGCTCGTGACAAGTTATGGTGAGTTAAAAGATTTGGCAACACCTTCTATGCATGATGTATTTGACTGTGTTGTTGGCATTCGCTCAGCAAAATTACCTGATCCAAAGCAAGTAGGCAATGCCGGTAGCTTTTTTAAAAACCCTGTTATTGCGGTTGAACATTATCACGCCCTCAAAGCCGCATATGCTGATCTGCCCGCGTATCCCGTTAATACCGATTCCGTCAAAGTACCTGCGGCCTGGTTGATTGACCAACTTGGCTTTAAAGGCAAACGACATGGGGGCGTCCAATGTCATCCCCGTCAAGCGTTGGTGTTAACCAATGCCGCACAAGCGACCGGCGAGGAACTCATTACCTTTGCTCAAACCATTCAAGCAAAGGTGAGAGAAACATTCGGCATCGCAATAGAAAATGAAGTCTGTTTAGTCGGGAAGTGTGGTTTGAGAGAACTAAATGATGCAAAAGAATCGTAATATCATATTACAGGCACTGGCCGATGGGCAGTTTAGATCGGGTACTGAGTTAGGTGAATTGGCTGGCGTGACTCGTACTGCGGTAGCCAAACATGTCGACGCTTTAAAGGCTTTGGGTTTAGATATCTTTTCAGTTCGTGGAAAGGGGTATAAACTCGCACAACCAATCAATTTGTTAGTGGTAGACAAAATACAAGCGGCTTTTCAGCAGCGTTCAGGTGTTGCCTATCCAGCTAGCATGCACGTCGTCCCCTTAATTGACTCAACCAATACATATATTAAAGACCATCTTTATAACTTAGAAAGTGGTGCGATATGCACTGCTGAATCGCAGTCAGCCGGTCGTGGCAGACAGGGGCGTACG
>JBEVCF010000142.1:0-1623 GCA_040514355.1 Glaciecola sp. | reverse complement strand
GCCGGTGGTTACCAAACCTTATCAGGTTTGAGTTTAGTGGTTGGTTTGGCCGTTGCTGATGCGCTAGATGATCTGGGGATCTCGGGTGTACAACTCAAATGGCCCAATGACATTTATGTCAATATGCAAAAAATCGCAGGTATTTTGATTGAAATAGAAGGGTCTGTCGGCGACGAAGTGGATTGTGTCATTGGTTTAGGCGTCAATGTGCAATTACCTGAAAATGTTGACACAATTGACCAACCGTTTACCGATTGTGTGACACAGTTAGGTCAGCGGGTAGACCGTAATACGTTAATTGCTAATATCTTGTATTACTTACACCAGTCTCTCAACACGTTTAGTTTACACGGCATGCTGCCATTCAAAGAGCAGTGGGAGCGCAGAGATGCGTTCTTTCACAAACCCGTGATATTGTTAGCTGGCCAAAACAGCATCTCGGGGATAGGGATGGGCATAGGGGAAACCGGTGCATTATTGTTACAGGTCGATGGCGAGATAAAAGCGTTTCATGGAGGCGAAATCAGTGTCAGAGCAGGATAAGTGGTTGTTGATAGATATTGGCAATACCGCGATTAAGTATGCAGTGGTTGATCATCACACCCCCATTGACAATATCGCTATTGCCCATACCGATGATTTAAACAAGTTAGTGACGTGCTTGGCGCAAGTACAACATGTTGCGCTGGCATATGTTCGCGAACCTCATAACCTCAACATGTTTATTGATGTATTACACATCCATGGCAAACATGTGCAAATCGCACAAACGCAAGCCAAGACGATGGTTGGTGGCATGCGTTTGGTCAATAGTTATCACACGCCTGAAAATATGGGCGTAGATCGCTGGCTTGCGATGATTGCGGGGGTATACTTCGCTCAACAAGCGCAACAGCATTCTGTCCTAGTGATTGATGCAGGAACAGCCATCACCTGTGACGTTATCGTTCAAGGCAAGCATAAAGGTGGGTTCATCGCACCTGGTTTCTCATTATTACAAACCGCTCTATTACAAGATACGGAAAAGGTATTTAGTTCAGATGCGCGCCCTGAACATATCTCACTTGGGCAAGATACGCCAGAATGTGTCATTAATGGTTGTTTAGCACAATTACATGGTACTGTGACTGCCGCACAACAACAAATTGAGCAATACACCGAAGATTACATTATAGTGCTCAGTGGCGGTGACCAAAAGTTGCTCAATTCGTACAATCAAAAGCCTCAAAAAACGCTTGCAAATCTGGTTTTATGCGGATTGTGTTTAACATTTGTACATAAATAAAAAAAAAGCGATTTTTTTAGGTTTTTTCGCAATAAAACATTGCACAGACCCCAACATTCCACTAATATACGCACCACTTGATGACGTGCCGACTTAGCTCAGTTGGTAGAGCAACTGACTTGTAATCAGTAGGTCGCCAGTTCGACTCCGGCAGCCGGCACCATCAATCTTGGAGGGGTTCCCGAGTGGCCAAAGGGATCAGACTGTAAATCTGACGGTTCTACCTTCGCTGGTTCGAATCCAGCCGCCCCGACCATCTTTTCTTCCTAGCATTTTTCATCCCAATCAACACTGTTCTGCGTTATCATGCTATTTAACACGTTATGTCCTGGTGAATA
>JBEVCF010000141.1:0-1228 GCA_040514355.1 Glaciecola sp. | reverse complement strand
TGACGTGATAAGTCCGAATCTTTTACGCGATATTCTTCGAGTAAAAATATCCACGCATCGCGCTCCTGCGGTAAAAGTTGATACTTGGGATCATTACGAAGTTGTGCATCAATCAACTGCACAAATTTTCGTTGTTGTTCAATAACAGCATTAATCTGGTCGACCGCTTGGGCAATATAAGTGAAATACGCTTTTTTGCGCAGCATAACGGGTTCAATTAGAGCAAAGTCAGGAATGGGTTTAACGGTTTTGAAATTTGGTTTAAGTCGGATGCGTTGTTCACTTATCTCAACCCCGAACATTGATTTGACCTGTGCCGGATTGGGTAAAAAATTCGGAGCGCTAACCTGAGGTGTCTGCACATTGGTAAGTTCAAGTGAAGAGGTATTGTTCGTTACTTTAGGAACAGCGCTATGTTGTACTAAGGGATAGCACAAGCAGGCCAACATAACAGCCCAAAATGTGAGTAACAAGAGTGATTTAAGCTTCAAAAGTTGTATCGTCCTTGCGCGCTTCTAAAACGTCAATAACATCTATATCGTCTAGACCAAACAATTCTGTATACAGTTTGCCCTTCGTTACATAATAACAAGGCAATACATAGAGAAATCCAAGACCCAAAGTAAAGACGCTGAGCACAAAGCCCAAGAAAAACACACCGTGAAATAGCGCCATTTGCCAAAAATACGTGTGTGCAATCCGAATCGATAAATAGATTGCGGCGGTTGGTTTAAGGCCTTTTTCTACGATTAAAGTTAACACAAACATAGTGGTAATCAACAAATACAGACCCGGTGCAAGAAATAACAACATGCCAATGGTGACCCATAGACTTAAAAATACAGACGTCACCCCTAACACAAGAATGCGGGGTAAATAGGTCATAATATCGAGTGCCTGAATATCTTTATTATTGGCACTGCGTACACCCATCATTAATAAACCAGTGAATAGTGGCGCCAGAACGAATGCAAAAAGCACTTCCATTTGCATTCTCAATTCAGGTGCGATTTCGAATGGGTTAGTGATGCCAAAAAACGACATCAGAATCATCGCCAAAACCATCATTCCGACCAATAAAAGAAACATACTCCCCAAAAAAGTGGGTATATTGGCAAACACAGTAGAATGACATTCTTTGATGATATGTAATACGTCAATGTGGGTTTGACGTTTGAGTGCCGCATCGATGGCTTTGTTTTTAGGTAATTGCATAGTAATGAAGATG
>JBEVCF010000140.1:0-5079 GCA_040514355.1 Glaciecola sp. | reverse complement strand
GGCTTGAACCAGTGACCCCCGCCTTGTAAGGGCGGTGCTCTCCCAACTGAGCTAAGCGTCCATTTTCTTCGTGAGTATTGCTACTCAAGTGAGGGCGTATTATAGAGATTGCCCGCAACCTGTCAACTGTAAATCGCAGATATCCATAAAAAAATATTCAAGCGCTTAATGCTTGTACGATATGCTCAAAATTTGTTAAATTTTGAATAAATGGATGATATCTCTTACATAAGTCTGATTTATTATTCGCTCCCATCTGATTGTATCCGATACACTACACTTGGCACTGCTGATGGAGACCCTTATGCTCGGTAGTAAAAAAATCCTTATTTTGGGCCTCTTAAGTGCAGGTTTGTTCGGCTGTGGTGGAGGCGGAGATACTAGTGCACCGGCTGCGCCCGTTAGCACTACGCCCACTTCGCAAGCCTCAAGCAACACAACGAACACCAATACGAGTTCAAATACAACAAACTCCAACAATAATACTAGTAATACCAATACCGTTACCACCACACCTAGCGCGCCAGTCGATTTGCGCACACAAGAAATCTACGCAGCACGCTTTTTAAACCAAGCAACGTTCGGTGCAACCCGCGAGAGTATTGATGAGTTTATAACCTTGGGGCAGGAAGCGTGGTTTGAGCGTCAAATTTCACTGCCACAAACCATGCATTTAACCTATTTAGAAAACACCACGCCAGATAACGATGCAATGGAGATATGGCGCAATCATCGCATGGATGCTTGGTTTAATATAGCCGTGCGCGGTAACGATCAATTACGTCAAAAAGTAGCCTATGCCTTGAGTCAGATTTTCGTTATATCGGACAAATCAACTTTTGATAATGACCACATGCAAATCGCCAATTATTACGACATGTTGGGCACGCATGCCTTTGGCAACTACCGAGATTTATTAGAAGATGTCACCTTGTCACCCTTGATGGGGATTTATCTCAGTATGCGAGGCAATGAAAAACCGGATCTCGAACGCAATATTCGCCCTGACGAAAATTATGCGCGTGAAGTCATGCAGTTATTTAGTATCGGTCTAGATGAACTCAATATAGACGGTAGCTATCGCCTTGATAACACTGGTCAGCGGATTCAAACTTACAACCAAGACATAATTAAAGCCTACGCTCATGTGTTTACGGGGTGGAATTTTGCCGGCACAACCGAACAAACGTGGTATCGTTTTTGGCGTAATTACAACACGTTTCAACCAATGGAAGCGGTTCAGGCTTATCATGACAAGGGCGAAAAGCGTCTCCTAAACGATGTTGTCATCCCAGCTGGACAAACGGCAGAAGAAGATTTGGCGATGGCTTTGGATTCGCTTTTTGAACATCCAAATGTTGGCCCGTTTATGGCTAAGCGTTTGATCCAACATTTGGTGACATCCAACCCATCACCGGCTTACATTAGACGCGTCGCCCAAACGTTTAATGACAACGGACAGGGTGTGCGTGGTGATCTGCAAGCAACGATTAAAGCAATATTATTTGATGAAGAGGCACGCGCAGATTATGACGAGCAACTTGCATATTTTGGTAAGGTGAAAGAGCCCATTTTGAAAGGGATCCAGTTATACCGTGGCCTCGCCGCATTCACGCCATCTAACGTATTAGAATTTGGTTATCCGGATTGGGTATTTAACCAAGCACCATTATCTGCTCCTTCTGTGTTTAACTTTTACTTATCGGATCACAAACCCCAAGGACCGCTCGCCGAAGCTGGCCTCTCTGCCCCTGAATTATCCATATTGACTGAGAATTACGTGGTTCGAAATTCAAATTTTGCTGCATGGACGGCGTTGTGGGGGCATTATCGCGATGAAGCATACAACCCGACAGAGTTGGTTGTGGATTTTGCTTATGAGGCAACGCTGTTAGATGATACTGACGCCTTATTGGATCATCTTGACCTGATGTTACTTGCAGGTGCGATGCCCGATGCTATGCGTCCGATTTTGGAGGAGGTGTTGTCGCATACGCAAAATTGGGATGTCGAGCCTGCCCAACGCATTGCTGATGTCGCTTTTTTGATTGCTGCCTCGCCACAATTCGCTGTACAACGATAGGAGCCAAACCATGAATAGAAGACAGTTTTTATTAGGCTCCTTAGCCAGTGCAGGCCTTGTCAGTTCCCCTATGACGATGGGGATGAACTTAGGTCTTGGTCAGCGTTTGTTGGCTCAAACCTCGACTCCTATAGTGGGTTATAAAGCCTTGGTGAGCATCTTTCTGTACGGTGGCCATGACTCGTTAAATTTGCTCGTACCTACCGATGCTACTGAATACAACTCGTATGCGCATACTCGACAAAACCTCGCTTATGCACCTGAGGCAGTTACTCCCATCACACCCCTTCAAACGCCGACTTATAGTGTTGGTATGCCGAGCTCTGCGACCAGCCTGCTGGAACTATTTAATCAAGACAAACTAGCGATAGTATCAAATGTTGGTCCCATGCGAGAAATGGCAGTAAAAGATCAAATATTAGCCAATAAAGCATTGCGTCCACCGCAGTTATTCTCTCACAACGACCAGCAAGCCCTGTGGCAAGCAGGCGTGGATTCAACCAATGTCACGACAGGTTGGGCAGGGCGGATGGCCGATTTATTGATGGATACCAGTAATCCTTTGTCTATGAATATGACAACTTATGGGAGTAATTTGTGGCAGTCAGGTATCCAAGCCCAATCGTTTGCTGTGAATACAGAAGGACCACAAACCTTTGATGGCCTTGATCCTGCCCAAGATTGGAATCTGTATCGCTATGATGCCTTTGCACGTATTCGCGCGCTGAGTTCACATCCGCTCACTCAAGAATATTCGCGACGCATTGATACTGCTGAGGTAAACAACACAAAACTTATTGAGGCACTCGCCCAACTAACACCTAGCAACATTGATTATCCGCGTCGTAATCCGCTATCTGATCAATTAAAAATGACAGCTGATCTGATCCAATCTCAAACGTTGTTAGGGCATAACCGCCAAATCTTTTTTGTTGGATTGGGTGGTTTTGATACCCACGATAATCAAGTTGAACGTCTGCCTGATTTAGTCAATAAGATTGGTGATGCCATGTTGGCCTTCCAAAATGATTTGACGGCAAGAGGCGTAAGTCAATATGTCACCACCTTTACTCAATCTGATTTTGGTCGCACGTTGACCAGCAACGGTGATGGGACTGACCACGGTTGGGGTGGGCATCAACTGGTCATGGGGGATGATGTAATTGGTCGGACAATTGCGGGTGCATTACCGTCCTTTGCACTTGGTTCTAGTGATGATCTGGAAGATGGTCGCATTATCCCCACGACTTCAGTTGAGCAATACGGCGCAGCGTTGGGTCGTTGGTTTGGATTAAGTGATACTGACTTACAACAGGTCTTTCCCAATCTCAATCGCTTTGCATCTGATACTGTGAATGTCTTGAGATAAATACTTTTATTGCAGGGGCGTTCTGGTAAAATGCGCCCCTCTAGAAGATTACAGGAACATTTATGTCAGTTGTTACTCGTTTTGCACCTAGCCCGACTGGTTATTTGCACGTTGGCGGCGCACGCACAGCGCTTTATTCTTGGTTATATGCCAAAGCCCAAGGTGGTCAATTTGTACTACGCATTGAAGATACCGACTTGGAACGCTCAACAGACGAAGCAAAACAGGCCATTTTAGATGGCATGACATGGCTGGGACTGGATCACGATGTGGGTCCTATATACCAAACTGAGCGTTTTGATCGCTATCATGCTCTGATCCAGCAGTTGTTAGACGAAGGTAAAGCCTACAAATGTTTCATGAGCGTAGAAGAGTTGGACGCCATTCGTGAAGCACAAGAACAGGCCGGCGAAAAACCACGTTACCCTGGTACGTGGCGCAACCGTACCGACCATCCTGAGAATACACCGTTTGTCATTCGTTTCAAAAATCCTCTAGATGGGGAAGTCGTGATTAAGGATCACGTTCGTGGTGAAATCCGAATCAGCAATACCGAATTGGACGACTTGATCATCCAACGCTCTGATGGCTCACCGACTTACAATTTTTGTGTGGTTGTCGATGATTGGGACATGGGGATCACCCATGTTGTGCGCGGTGAAGATCACATCAACAACACACCTCGCCAAATCAATATCTTGAAGGCGTTGGGTGCCCCTATTCCTGAGTATGCACATGTTTCCATGATTTTGGGGGATGATGGCAAGAAGTTGTCTAAACGTCATGGCGCGGTAAGTGTCATGCAATATCGTGATGACGGGTATTTGCCAGAGGCGGTCTTGAATTATTTGGTGCGTCTAGGTTGGTCTCATGGCGATCAAGAAATTTTCACAGTGGCAGAAATGATTGAACATTTCTCGCTGGATAATATCAGTAAGTCGGCGTCAGCCTTTAATACTGAGAAATTAATTTGGTTGAACCAACACTACATGAAAACTTTGCCAGCCACTGAGGTTGCGCAGGCGCTGAGTTGGCATTTTGTTCAACTGAATATAGATACAAGTACGGGTCCTGCGCTTGAGGCGCTTGTTGAGATCCAAGCGGATCGTGTCAAAACTTTGAAAGAAATGGCTGAGATCAGTACGTACTTCTATCAAGAGTATGATGAGTTTGATGCTAATGCGGCCAAAAAGCATTTGCGTCCAGTTGCCCGTCCTGCATTAGAATTAGTCAAAGAAAAACTCTTAGGTCTAAGTACTTGGGAGCCTGCATCAATCCAGGCTGCGATTAATGCGACCGCTGAAGCGCTCGATGTCGGTATGGGCAAAGTGGGCATGCCTTTGCGCGTGGCAGTGACTGGGGCAGGGAACTCACCCTCGTTAGATGTGACCTTAGCTTTGTTAAAACCTGAGCAAATCGGACAAAGAATCGACAAAGCGCTCGAATTTATAGCAAACAGAGAGAATTCTTAAAAAAAGGTTTGACTTTGCGAGGGCGGATCCCTAATATTCGCATCGCTGTCACGGAACTGAGGCAAAAGCAACATGGACTTCAGTTCACTTGAACGGGGCCATAGCTCAGCTGGGAGAGCGCTTGCATGGCATGCAAGAGGTCGGCGGTTCGATCC
>JBEVCF010000139.1:0-56594 GCA_040514355.1 Glaciecola sp. | reverse complement strand
ACTGTTTGGATGGCTTCTGCTTCTGCTAAACATTCAATACAGGCTACTTTGGGTTTTGCCTCCCATACCACATTACCTTCGGCATCGGTGATGCGATCAATAAAGTAAGGATCAACGGCATAACCACCATTACTAAATACTGCAAAGCCGTTAGCAACCTCCAAAGGGGTATGTGAACCGGAACCTAGCGAAAGCGTTTCATCTCGTGGAATTTCATCTAATACAAAACCAAAATTCGTTAGATACCGGGCCGCATTTTCAATGCCTACACCACGTAAGAGGCGAACAGACACAACGTTCTTAGATTTGCCCAATGCGACCCGCATGCGAATGGGCCCATCATAAACAGCAGGTGAATTTTGTGGACGCCATGCGACACCACTACTGGCATCCCATTGATTAATAGGCGCATCATTAATGACACTCGCCAAGGTGTAACCATTTTCCAGAGCCGCTGAATAGATAAACGGTTTAATATTCGATCCAACTTGACGTTTAGCTTGCGTCGCACGATTAAACTGGCTTTGGTCAAAACTGTAACCACCGACAATGGCTTGCACAGCACCTGTGTTGGGGTCCAATGCAACAAACGCCCCACTGACCTCAGGAATCTGGCTAAGTGACCAGCCTATCTCGCTAGTTTCTCTTACATAGACCACATCACCAGGCGCTACCACATCCGTCGCTGTCTGCGGATGGGGGCCTTGACGTTGGTCGTTGATGTAGGGTCGAGCCCATGCAATACCTGGCCAAGATAATTCAACCTCTTGATTGAAGGCTGTCAGAACGAGTGCGGATTGCTCGTTCACGCTGAGCACTACGGCCGGCACGTTGGGATCCACCACATCTAATTCAGCCAGTAATGTGATTAATTGTGGTTTATTGCTGAGCAGGTCCGTTAAGAGTGCTGCTTCACGAGCAACTGCAAGTTCTGCTTCACTCACACTATTTGATGCATTAGTCGCAGCGGTTGATACCGCCTCTGAAGAACTGTTTGTGGCAGCCTCAAGCACTTCGCTGGTATCAAAATTCGTTGCTTCTTCCAGTGTGGTGTCATCCGCATTATTTGCGATCCACTGCGCGTATAACGCACTGATGTGCGTGAGATGCCCGCGATAACCATGACGTTCATCGTAATCGTGAAGATTTTGGACAACGGCATCCTGTGCCGCTTTTTGAAGCTTACTTGTGGCAGTGGCATACACCTTATAACCATTGGTTTCAGCTGCGTCCTTACCAAAAATATCAATCATTTCATTGTAAATTAAGTCACCTAAATACGGCGCATCAAATGCAATTTCAGCGCCGTGCTTTGACGCGGTGACTGGGGCATCACGTGCTATGCGATAGGTGTCGCTATCAATGTAGCCTTCTTGGAGCATACGCCCTAACACAATTTTACGACGCACCACCGAACGTTCAGGTCGACTAATAGGGTTGAGTACTGATGGCGCTTGAGGCAATCCAGCTAACGTCGCAATCTGTGCTAAGGTTAATTCATTTAAGTCTTTACCATAATATACTTGGGCAGCAGCGCCAAAACCAAATGCGCGATGCCCCAGTTCTACTTTATTTATATATAACTCGAGGATTTCGTCCTTAGAAAGCGTCTGCTCAATATGCCAAGCAATGAAAATCTCTTTGACCTTGCGAATATAGGTTTTTTCTCGGGTTAAAAAGAAGCCTCGTGCCAACTGCATGGTCAAGGTCGAGCCCCCTTGGCCTTTCTCGCCGGTGGCAATCAGGTTCACCAATGCGCGAGCTATCCCGATAGGGTCAATCCCTTCATGTTGATAAAAACGAGAATCCTCTGTGGCTAAAATAGCTTGAATAAGTTGTTCAGGGACCTCGTCAATTGTAACTGGGATCCTTCTTTTGACACCGTATTGAGAAATCAGCAAACCGTCTTGAGTAAATATTTGCATGGGTGTTTGTAAGCGGATATCGCGCAAGACCGATACCGCTGGGAGCTCAGATCTCAAGTAAAAATAAAGCGAAGAAGTTCCTACCAGTACCGCTACAAAGCCTAGTATAACAAGCACCACTAAAGTTCTGAATATCTTCATAACGGTCATCATAACTGCGCAAAAATTTCCCTATGTCATATATTTTATACGTATGTGTCATCTCCATTACACAACGTCTTTAAGCAAAGGATAAAAACATATGAAGTTTACCGTTTTTAATAAGAAAACCAAACCTTTATTGGGAATTGATATCGGTACAACTGCACTAAAAGCGATCAATCTGCAACCCGATGACCATGGTTTTGTCATTACGGGGATGGCGCAAGAAAATATTGTCGGCCCGGCCTTTAGTGAACGAAATATCAAGGATTTTGATGCAGTGGGGTATGCATTGAAAAAAATCAAACATCAACTCAACCTCAATCAAGCCGACTCTGTCATTGCCGTTGCCGGTCCCTCCATTATCTCTAAGGTCATATCAGTAGACGAAAACACAGATGAACAATGGTTAGAAACACAAGTGTTAATTGAGGCTGATAGCTTGATCCCTTATCCGATCGAAGACGTGTACATAGATTTTGAACGGTTAGTTAATCACCCAATTCATCAGCATAAAGACGCCATCTTGTTAACTGCCGCCCATCGAAGCATGATCGACTCACGAAATATTTTATTACGCGAAGAACAATTATCGCCTGTTATTGTCGATACCGAACTCAACGCGCTGGCAACAGCCTGTCTATACAACTACCCACAAGCGGACGAACATACTGTTTTCATACACACTGGAATAGAACTTTTGCACGTTGTTGTTATTGTAAATGGCATGGTGTGTTATGCCAAAGAACACAACTTTGGCACAGCAGCATTGCTCCAAGACATCATGCTAGATTATCAATTGGAGCGCCAAGAGGCACTCCAACAATTGACAGAGAACACATTGCCAGTTGGTTGGAACGAACGTGTTTTACCCCTTTTTATAAGGCAACTACAACAAAATATGGACCGTGCTTTACAACTTCTCACACACACGACAGGTTATACTGAATTACAGCAAATCGTGTTATCTGGCGCAATAGCAGTACTCCCTGATATTGCTCAACAGTGCAACAATGAACTCAATATCTCTTGTAAAGTATTCGAACTGAATAATAAGTATGTTCGCTTTGCTGATAGCCTGCAAAACGCTAACAAACTCGCTAATTGGATACCTTTAATGCCCATTGCAATGGGCTTATCAATGCGGAGTATCAACCCATGGCATCGATAAATCTTCTACCTTGGCGTGATGCATACAAAGCAGAACAAAAGCGCCTCTTTCTGACTGTTTTAGTGAGTATTGCCGTGTTGTCTTTGGGTGTCGTTTGGACCATGACTTTAGGAGTACAACATCTTATATCTGTTCAGCAGACACGCGTTGCTTACCTACAACAGGCCATCACTACCTTGGATTTAAAGCTTGAAAAAATCATGGTGATCAAGACTAAACGCAGTGCGTTAGAGCAGCAGATGAAACTCATTGAGCAACTACAAATTTCACGCAATACAACGCCTATTGTTATCGATGCGCTCGCCCAGTTACTTCCAGATGGCATTGCCTTTATGCGTTTTAGTCGCAGCAACAACATAATGACCATAGATGGTGTATCTAATTCTAATAATCGTCTGTCGGCCTTTATGCGTGCTCTAAACGAGTCAGATATATTTAGCGATGAAAAAATTGTATCCATTGCAGCAGATCCTTCATCAGCCCAAGGTGTTAATCATTTCCGCCTTACCTTTAATATCTCAAGTGACATTGCACCCATTTTGTCTTTGGCAAACCTAACACGAGAATCGTCATGAATTTTGAGTTTAAATCACTTTTAACGATCAGTAGTTTAGATTTTGACGATATCGCTATTTGGCCAAAGGAAATTAAGATCTGTATGAGTCTTATGACAGCATTGTTCATATTTGGACTGAGTTTTTATTGGCTACTAGCACCGCTCCTGCCAACCATAGATGAAGGAGTAGCTCAAGAGAATGCGTTAAAAAACCAATACGCAGCAAAATATCGTATCGCAGCACACTTACCTGCATATGAAACTCAACTACAACAGCTTCAACAAGATTTTGTGGCTATGTTACAAGCATTGCCGTCGAGTAATGAGACACCAGGTTTACTTGATGATATTACCGATGTAGGAACCTCTGTAGGATTGGGTTTCAAATCACTTCATTGGCAACCTGCTTTGGCGCAGGCATTTTACACCGAACTACCGATACACATTGAAGTGCATGGTACTTATCACGACTTTGGGGTGTTTGTCACCAAAATTGCTAGTCTACCGCGTATTGTTACACTTCATGATTTCGTTATTCAACAAGACATTGATGGCTTGTATTTACGCCTTCAAGCTAAAACGTATCGCACCGATACCCGAGACCAAAACTAGGCGTTATTATGAAAGTGTTAATATTCCTTAGCTGTTTACTTACCCTCTGTGGTTGTAGTCACCACACTGACGATTTAAAGCGCTTCACAGCAAGCATACAGACACAAGTCGATGGCACTATCGAGCCTACTGCTACCATGCTTGTTGTTACCCCTTACACGTATCGCTCGAGCGCATTACGCGATCCCTTTGTTTGGCAGCTACAACATACCGATGCCTCAGTATTAACACCTAAGAAACATTGCTTAACACGAGACTTCAACCGTGACAAAGGCCCTCTAGAGCATTATGCCATCGATGTTATTCACTTTTCCGGCATTATTCAAAACCATGCACACCATTTTGCATTATTCACAACCAATGATGGCAAGTTACACAAAGCTCGCGTAGGCGATCATATCGGATTGTCTTCAGGCAAAATTATGACTATCAGTACTGCTAGTGTTGCAGTACAGCAAATGCTCCCTGATGGTGCTGGCTGTTTTCAGATAAAAACAATCCACATTGGACTAAACCAAGCAGGAGAGGAACACAATGCTTAAGTTTAGCCTCCTGATCAACCAATGGCTGCCACAGCAGGTGCAATGTAACCGCAGTTGGGACGCCGGGATGTTATTATTGTACTTTACCTTGCTACTCTCGTTACAGGTTGCCCAACCCGCTATTGCCCAAGCCGATTCCCTGATAACCAATACCATCACCAATCTTGACTTTAGACGCAATGATGAAGGCCAACCGCAACTGACTGTAAACTTTGCTAATCCAATATTTACGCCTGCAAATGTCGTTCAAACAGGCTTACATATCGCTTTGCATTTTAAGGCTACAAGACTCTCTCCAGAACAATTAACGATACTAGATGTTAGTCAATATGGCACAACGATCACCGAAATCGAAAGTTTTGACCATGAACACGCGGTGAATCTTTCCATTCATACACGCGCTGAAGTCGATATAAAACAACACATCACGCCCGCAAGTCTGGTTTTTACGTTTACTGAGAAGAGCACACAACCTGAGGTAGCTTACCAAGTCGCAGGGTATGTGGGTAAACCCATAACACTGGATTTTCAAGATGTGCCGGTGCGTCAAGTATTACAAATTATCGCACAAATAAATGGCTTCAATTTAGTCATAACTGACTCGGTAATCGGTAATGTCACTATCAATCTACAAGATGTACCTTGGGATCAAGCACTTGCCATGATTTTAAAGATTCGCAGACTCGACAAACGCATTGAAGGTAATATTTTACTGATTGCCCCCAGCGATGAGCTTGCCGCACAAGATCACGCTGAAATACATGCTCAACAACAAGCACAACAATTAGCGCCCTTACTTTCCAAAAATATTCGTGTGAATTACGCCAAAGCAGAAAATCTTGCCGAGATCTTGCGTTCTGAACAAAACCGAGTGCTTTCACCTCGAGGTACTGTGGCAGTTGATCAACGCACCAATACAATTTTGTTACGCGATACCCAAGATTCACTACTGCAAGCCTTGTCGTTAATTGCCGATTTGGATATCCCCGTCAAACAAGTCCTGATTGAATCACGCATGGTCACGGTTCGTGAGAATATTGATGAGCAGCTTGGTATTCGTTGGGGCTTCTCGGGTAGTAATAACAATAATGATACATGGGCTGGAACAGCTGCTGGTGCTAATCGCATCACTGCAGTTGGTGCAGGTAATGTTGTATTATCGGATCGATTAAATGTCAATTTGCCCGTAACTAATGCAGCAGGTCGTGTCGGCGTACAGATCGCCAATCTCATCGACGGTGCGATCCTTGATTTAGAGTTATCTGCATTGGAATCTGAAAATAAAGGGGACATCATAGCCAGCCCTCGCATCACTGTTGCCAATCAACAGGAGGCATATATCGAACAAGGTACTGAAATTCCCTATGTGCAAGCAGCCTCAAGTGGCGCAACCTCGGTAGCGTTCAAAAAAGCGGTACTGAGTCTAAAAGTAACGCCGCATATCACTCCTGACAATCATATCATTTTAGACTTGGTTGTGACCCAAGACACTCGAGGCGAGACCGTATCTACCTCAACAGGTCCTGCCGTAGCGATTGATACGCAAGAAATCAAAACCCAGGTGTTAGTCGAAAATGGCGAAACCGTTGTATTGGGCGGGATTTTCCAACAAATCAACACCGATGATATCAGCAAAGTGCCTGTGCTAGGTGATATCCCTATCATTGGGGGAATGTTCCGTAACACAACCTCGGTTGAACAAAAGCGTGAATTACTCATTTTTGTTACGCCAAAAATCATCTTAGACTAAAATAACCATACAGAATACTTGAATACCACTGCTAAGACTGCGATAATCCGGCCACTCGAAATTAGAACGAGGTATGAGCCGTTTTGTCGCAAAGCCCATTGCGCTTGGACAAAACAATTAATGGGGTCTACCAGAACCAACGCTCCCCATTTACATCTTTCACTTCACAAAAGCGAATTAAGCAGATATGGCTGAAAAACGTAATATCTTTTTGGTTGGCCCTATGGGTGCTGGCAAAAGCACAATCGGTCGCCACTTAGCAGACGAACTCCATTTAGAATTCTTCGATTCAGATCAGGAAATTGAGCGTAAAACCGGTGCAGACATTGCCTGGATATTCGACTTGGAAGGCGAGGAAGGCTTTCGTAAACGCGAAGAAACAACGATTAACGAATTAACTGATAAGCAAGGTATTGTACTGGCCACTGGCGGTGGTTCAATTGTCACGCCTGCAGTACGTAACCGTTTATCCGCACGCGGTATTGTCGTCTACTTACAGACAACGATTGACAAACAAGTAGCTCGTACACAGCGCGACAAGCGTCGCCCGTTATTACAAAAAGACGATCCAGAAACTGTACTGCGCAACCTAGCAGAACAGCGCAACCCACTGTATGAAGAAGTGGCTGATTATATTGTTGATACAGATGAGCAAAGTGCTCGTTCTGTTGCCAATCAAATCATTCAAAAGATCGGTTTATAACCCCCTCGGAGACACGCCCCATGGCTACCTTAACAGTTGAACTTGGGGCGCGTAGCTACCCAATCCATATTGTTCCTAACGGATTGTCTGATGCGTCTCACTTTTCGCAGATCAAAAGTGAACGCATTGTTATCGTCACTAATACGACGGTTGCACCTGTATACTTGGATACCCTCAAACAGACATTGGCACGTGCTTGCACTGGTAGTACAAGTGACATCATATTACCCGATGGTGAGCAGTATAAAGATTTGGCTCATTTTGAAAAAATTCAAAGTGCTCTGCTTTCCGTTCATGCTTCTCGCGATACCACGTTAATTGCTTTAGGTGGCGGTGTTATTGGTGATATCACCGGCTTTGCTGCAGCGTGTTTCCAACGTGGCATTGATTTTATGCAAGTGCCAACAACGCTATTAGCACAAGTAGATTCATCCGTAGGCGGTAAAACGGCTGTCAATCATCCTCTAGGAAAAAATATGATTGGTGCTTTTTATCAACCACAAGCGGTGATTATCGATACGCAGACTTTGCGCACTCTTCCCCCACGTGAGTTTGCTGCGGGTATGGCAGAAGTCATTAAATACGGCATAATATACGATGCAGATTTATTTGACTGGCTAGAACAACATAGTGCCGATATTCGGACATTAGAGCCGACTGCTCTGAGTCATATCATTGAACGTTGTTGTGCGATTAAAGCTGAGATTGTCGCACAAGATGAACGTGAAAAAGGCTTGCGTGCTTTGTTAAACCTCGGACATACTTTTGGTCATGCGATTGAGGCAGAAATGGGCTATGGTAACTGGTTGCACGGTGAAGCTGTTGCCGCAGGTACCATTATCGCGTCTCATGTTGCCCAGCAAAAAGGATGGTTGAATGAGACTGATGTTAGCCGTATTCGTGCTTTGCACGCTGCGTTTGATTTGCCAGTGAAAGGTCCCGATTCGATGACGGTAGATACCTATATGCAACACATGGCGCATGACAAAAAGGTGTTAGCGGGTGCAATTCGGTTCATCATCCCGCAAGGTATTGGCCATGCAGTCGTCACTGCAGACGTCACGACAGCAGAAATACAACAAGCTATTGAGGCTTGAATCAAGCCTCTTACATAATGCTAACGATGCACGCAATTTGCACAATTTTTCATCCATGGTCACTCACTGAATCATCGAGTTTAGATGCTTAAAACACTGCATTTGTCGTTGATTTAAGGGCTGTTGATGGTAAAAAATCACTTTTCAACTAGGCAAGTCGTGTTGCAAGCGCTACACTCGTTACCACTTTTTATAAAAGATTTGCCGGGCTGTTCATAAACAGTGTAAGCAATCAAGATTGAAACTAACGCCAAGAATGAATCAACGCCATGATGCCGGATCACCATCTTCAGCCAATTCGGATGTTCGCTCCGCATTGAAGTGGCCGGGTGGTAAACGCCGCGTAATCGAACATATCCGCGCCGCTATTCCCAAGCAACCTTATACACGCTTGGTCGAACCGTTCGTTGGTGGCGGTTCAGTCTTTTTAAACCTGGCGTTTGAGCAATACCTACTATGTGATACCAATCGTGATTTGATCAGTTTGTATCGCGCTATTAAACGCGCCCCCAAAAAGTTTCACCGCTTAACCCAAGCGTTATTTACGCCAGAAACCAACACTCCAGCTCAGTACTATGCGCTTCGAGAACAATTCAATCAATCTACTGATCCTGATACCCGGGCTGTACTCTTTTTATATTTAAACCGTCATGGGTTTAATGGGTTGTGTCGATATAACCGCTCTGGTGGTTACAATGTACCCTTTGGCCGTTATAAAAAACCCTATTTCCCTGCTCAAGAAATTGAAAATCTAAGACAACGCCTACAATATGCTACGTTATTTCAAGGCGACTTTGAAAAAGCATTCAACAGAACTAAGGCTGGCGATCTCGTCTATTGCGATCCACCTTATGTACCACTGAACCAAACCGCTAACTTTACTGCCTATGCTGGCAATGACTTTAGTCTTGACGACCAAGCTCGTCTAGTCAGACGGGCACAAGATGCGCGCACACGTGGTATTACAACCATAATCTCGAATCATTACACCCCATTCACACAGACATTGTATAGCGGAGCTAACCAACAGTTTGTCTTCCCCGTCCAACGATCTATTAGTCAAATTGGCACTAAACGTGAAAAGGTACAAGAAGTGATTGCTGTTTACACACCATAGAGGGCGTGTTTAGGCCAACATGGAATTGACCCACAGCAGTAAAATCAGAATAAACAAAACCACAAATATGATGCCAGCGAGTACATACGGAACGATCGTGGAACTCGCAAAATCAGATTGATAATTTTTTTTTGATTGCACGCCAATGGCTGCAGCAAGGACGGATTTAACGACCTGTAATAGGCTAGGTTTAGTTATTTGGGATTGGCTATTGCGTTTGGGGGCGTTGAGTGTTTTCACGGTCTTTAGAGGATGAAATAAGTTCTAATAAATCCAAGTAATGGAACGTCGCTGAGTCGGCGTCAGAAAACAACCAATCATACCAACTCACTTGATGGTATTCGGGTTGTAGACACTGTTGTCTGGAAAGACTGTCAGACACGTGTGCAACTTGTTGACCTGCATGCAGGTTGTTAAATTGTTCGTTAAGTGAATGAGAAGTCGGTGCCAAGTTGGGAATAACAAAGGCAGCACTAAAATCAGGCGAGGGCTCACAAGCACGTTGGTCTTGTTGCTTCCAGGCACTGACAAAATCAATTGCGACCACTAATACCGCAAATAGAGACAAACCAACTACTTTGTTAGAGGTTGTCATATTTACTCCTCATTTTTTATTGTTTACATTATAGACTAATAAAAAAAAAAGACCAAAGCATTTACATACTTTGGTCTTTGTGTTTTGAATGTAAACTTTAGGTAAAGTTATAGATCGAAAGACTTGCCGATTGAAAAGTACAATGATTCAGAATCGTCTAAATCAGAGCCACTAAATACTAGACCGACACCTAGGTCAAAACCTTCATAGCTAGTACCGTAACCAAACTCGGTATACTCGCCATCAAAGTCATTACCCCAAGCACCAAATGTACCGTAGAAACCATTCTTTTCTAACGTCACTGCGTAGAATGAGTAATCTGAGTCTATACCCATACCTTCACCTGCGACTGGACCTTTCCATTCACCGAAACTGTATTCGAAGCTGACCATACCAAAGCCACCCGTTAAGTTCACTTCGTTGTACTCAGAATCAAAATCACCTGTGTATTGATAAGATGTGAAACCGATACCTAGCTCAAGGCCGTTTTCAAATGCATGACCGTAACCGCCATACAAATCTACTTCTAGACCATCTTCAACTTCAGCCGTCCAAAGACCCGCATAAACGCCACCGTCAGTGTAATCAATTCCTGCAGATGCAGAAGCAGATTCAGTTTGTTGAATACCACGGAAGTGATAATCAGAGACAAGACCAACATTGGCTGACCAATCAGCTAAGGCTGAAGTAGAAAGTAGTGCTGCACTAAGTGCTGTTAATTTAAGTAGTTTCATGTGTTTCTCCATTAATAGAATAGTTATGTTTGTCTTCACGACGTCTTTGTCGACACGCCAAGACGAAATTTTACTGCTTATCTTGTCTTAACAAGGTCAAATGCAATTAATAAGTACTTAGCATTTTTGATGCCAACATTAAAATCAGAATAAAAACAATGTCTTACATAAATTTGCGGTGATATCAAAGTAATTCAAGTGACAGAACAAAAATATTGCACCATTTTGATGCAATGTTTGCTTTGCAATAGCGCAACCCTCTCCTTTAGTCGATGGCGGTTTCATCTCCCTAGTGAGAAGTGTAAAATGGCGCTTCTATCTAAAATAAGGTTTTGCCATGTCATATCAAATTGCCCCTTCTATTCTATCTGCAGATTTTGCCCGTTTAGGGGATGATGTTTCTCGTGTGCTTGAGGCTGGCGCAGACATTGTGCATTTTGATGTCATGGATAATCACTACGTCCCAAATTTGTCATTTGGTGCACCCATTTGCAAAGCGTTACGTGACTTTGGCATTACTGCAGACATTGACGTACATTTAATGGTAACGCCTGTTGATAGCTTAATTGAGCAATTTATCGCTGCAGGTGCCAGCATGATTAGCTTTCACCCAGAAGCATCGCAACACATTGATCGCAGTATTGAACTGATCAAAAGTGCGGGACTCCAAGCAGGCTTGGTTTTGAATCCGGCGACTCCAATTTATGTTCTCGAGCACGTGATTCACAAGTTGGACTATGTTTTATTAATGTCCGTCAATCCCGGATTTGGCGGCCAAACCTTCATCCCTCACACATTGGATAAAATTCGTCAGGTAAAACGGTTTTTACAAGCGCGCAATCTGCAAGTAAAAATTGAAGTGGATGGGGGGATTCATAGCAAAAATATTCGTGAAATCGCAGACGCTGGGGCAGATATATTTGTGGCGGGTTCTGCCATTTTTAATCAACCCGATTATGCTGCGGTTATTTCTGAGATGCGTGCAGAATTGGCGCAGGTGAAGTAAACTACGCCAACTTTGATTTTATTTACTGTTTTGAAAGAAGAAAAATATGAGCAAACCTATCGTACTTAGTGGCTGTCAACCCTCTGGTCAACTGACTATAGGCAATTATATGGGGGCCTTGCGCCAGTGGGTCGCGATGCAAGACAGTCACGATTGTTTGTTTATGATTGCTGATTTGCACTCTATTACGGTAAGACAGGATCCTGAAGCTTTGCGTGAAGCGTGTTTAGATGGTCTAGCGCTCTATTTAGCATGTGGTATTGATCCTCAAAAAAGCACTATTTTTATGCAGTCACATGTACCAGAACACGCGCAACTGGGGTGGGTACTGAACTGTTATGCGCAAATGGGTGAACTCAATCGCATGACGCAATTTAAAGACAAGTCAGCCAAAAACGAGGCCAACATCAACGTGGGTTTGTATGGCTATCCAGTCCTCCAAGCTGCTGATATTTTACTCTACCAAGCAGATGAGGTGCCCGTTGGCGAGGACCAAAAACAACACTTAGAGTTGACGCGTGATATCGCAACACGTTTCAATAATCTCTATGGTGATGTGTTTACGTTACCCAACCCTCATATCCCCAAAACGGGAGGCGCAAAGGTCATGAGCCTGCAAGATCCCAGCAAAAAAATGTCTAAATCTGATGACAATCCTAATAATTTTGTAGGTTTGTTGGAGGATCCGAAAAAAATCACGAAAAAAATCAAACGTGCTGTCACTGATTCTGATGAAAACGCAAACATCTACTACGACCCCGATACCAAAGCAGGCGTATCAAATTTGCTATCTTTGCTGTCTTGCACCACTGGACGTAGTATTGATGATTTAGTGCCTGACTACACCGATAAAATGTATGGTCACTTAAAAGGCGATGTCGCTACTGCTGTAGTAGACATGCTGACTCCGATTCAAGCTCGTTACAACGAAATCCGCGCCGACCAAACCTATCTGAATGAAGTAATGGCACAAGGCGCAGAAAAAGCATCAGCCAAAGCATCCAAAACATTGGCGCATGCGTACAAGGCGGTAGGTTTTATTCCAGCACACCGCTAAGTCATGCTATTACTTATTGATAATTACGATTCATTTACTCACAACCTGGCGCGTTACTTTGTGGAGTTGGGGCAAACCGTGCAGGTTGTGCGTAATGATGACATTACTTGTGCCGACATCGCCTCCATAGCACCTGAATTCTTGGTATTTTCACCCGGTCCTTGCACGCCAAATGAAGCAGGTGTGACACTTGAAGCGGTTCGCACATTTGCAGGACTTATCCCAATGCTAGGTGTGTGCCTTGGACATCAGTCGATTGCCCAGAGTTTTGGCGCGACAATTACACGTGCACGCAGTGTACTACATGGCAAAACAGCGAATGTTACCCATACAACTGGGCAGCTATTCAAAGGAGTCAATAATCCATTTGTCGCTACGCGTTATCATTCCCTCATTATTTCGCCCGAGACGTTAAGTGAAAATTTTTCGGTTACGGCCTGGTGCATGCATGAAGACCAAATAGAAATTATGGCAATCGAAGATCCCGTACAACATATTTATGGTGTGCAATTTCATCCTGAATCGTTACTCACAGAACAAGGCCACGATATCCTGAGAAATTTTCTATCGTGTAAAAAGTAAGGGTAATTTTTTTTTTACATATTTAACGCTTCTCATCTGTACCTAAAAAAACACCCAAACATCAGATACTCCCCCGACCTCGTTAACGTTATAACACATTTATCTACACATCCTTATTAGATACTTATGCAGCAATTATGCAAATCCAAGCAAACCCTTATAATATAAGGCTTTTGAGCATTTACAAGCCATGCAAAAAGGAGTATTTTGATTATGTTTTTATATGTTTTAAGGTCAATTTATGCAAGTCACACGCGAATTATTTAATGACGTCATGGTTCCTAATTACAACCCTGCTGACATGGTACCCGTCAAAGGTGAGGGTTCTCGAGTGTGGGACCAGACCGGTAAAGAATACATTGATTTTGCAGGTGGGATTGCAGTTAACGTGTTGGGCCATTGTCATCCTGAATTAGTCGCTGTACTAAAAGATCAAGGCGAGACACTCTGGCACTTATCGAATGTGTATACCAATGAGCCTGCTTTGCGTCTTGCAAAGAAGCTCAATGATGCCACTTTTTCGGAACGCGTGTATTTTGCCAACTCGGGTGCGGAAGTAAATGAAGCAGCTTTAAAACTTGCCCGTCGCTACGCCCTAGAACACTTTGGCGAGAAAAAAGATAAAATCATTGCGTTTACCCAAGGCTTTCATGGACGGACCTTTTTTACCGTAACTGTCGGCGGTCAGGCTGCTTATTCTGATGGTTTCGGTCCCAAGCCAGGTGCCGTTGTACATAGTCCCTACAATAATTTAGAAGCATTTGCGACACTCATTGACGACGATACCTGCGCCGTTATGATGGAACCTCTTCAAGGTGAAGGCGGGATCATTAACCCTGACCCAGAATTTGTCAAAGGGGTACGTGCTCTGTGTGACCAACACAACGCTTTATTGATTTTTGATGAAGTACAATCAGGTGTAGGACGCACTGGTGATTTGTATGCTTACATGGGTTTGGATGTCGTCCCAGACATCCTTACTACAGCAAAATCGCTTGGAGGTGGGATCCCAATTGGTGCCATGTTAACAACTGCCAAGATCGCTGCGAGTCTCAAGCCTGGTACACACGGTTCAACTTACGGTGGCAACCCTCTTGCCTGTGCCATTGCAGAAAAAACACTCGATATAATTAATCAGCCCGCTATTCTAGAGGGCGTAAAAGCCAAAGAAGCGTTATTTAGAGAGCACTTAGCACGTATCAATGCTAAATATCATGTGTTTTCTGAAATTCGTGGTAAAGGCATGTTACTTGGTTGCGCCATGAACGAAGCTTACCAAGGCCGTGCTCGTGATTTCATGATGGCTGCCACTGCAGAAGGCTTGATGTGCTTGGTTGCAGGCCTCAATGTCGTGCGCTTTGCCCCCTCATTGGTTATTCCTGATGCGGATATTGTAGAAGGATTACGCCGTTTTGAAGTTGGGATTGCCAAAGTATTAGAAGCGGATAAAGCACAAGAGACTGCTTAAATATGTTATTCATTCGTCCGATTGAGCAGCGTGATTTTGACGATTTAAAAACAATTTCTGTTGAATCAGGCATTGGTTTTACATCTCTACCAACCAATGATGAATTACTGCAAAACAAAATTACACGGGCTATTGCTTCTATTCAAAAAGCCGTTACTGAGCCTCATGATGAGGGTTACCTGTTTGTGTTGGAAGACAGCCAGACAGGTGAGGTATTAGGTACCTGTGGTATTGAGGCTAGCGTTGGCGTTGACGATGCATTTTATAATTACCATGTGGGCAAGGTCGTACACTCTTCGCGTGAATTAAATATCCATAACAAAGTCGATATTCTGACCTTTTGTAATGATTACACAGGCATGAGTGAAATCTGTACGCTTTTTTTACGCGACCAGGCGCGCCTGCCTAACGTTGGTAAATTCTTATCTAAATCGCGCTTTTTGTTCATCGCTGAACATTCGGCTCGCTTTACTGATAAGATCTTTGCTGAGATGCGAGGGGTGAGCGACGAAAATGGACGTTCCCCTTTTTGGGAATGGCTAGAACAACACTTTTTTTCCTTGGATTTCCCAACAGCAGATTACCTCACAGGTATTGGTAATAAAGTATTTATTGCCGAGCTGATGCCTAAATATCCGATTTATGTCAACCTGTTATCTGATGCGGCACAAAAGGTCATCGGTCAGGTCCATGAGAAAACCAAACCGGCTTTGGCTCTATTACAAAAAGAGGGGTTTAAAAACCGTGGTTACGTCGATATCTTTGATGCTGGTCCGACTGTAGAAGCTGATATTGACCAAATCAAAACAGTACGAGAATCACTGCGTAAACCCGTTTTAATGGGCCAGGTAGCGAGCAATGCTCCCATCCACTTAATAATCAATACTAAACTACAGGACTATCGCGCGATTTGCCAACCCGTTGAAATCACGCAGGACCATATCATTCTCAGTGCAGAAGCCATGCAGATCTTAAACGTACAAAATGGCGATTTGGTTAGAATCAGTCCGATCTAACGACAGACTTAAGGAACCCTACTTATGACAACCCATTTTATCAATGGTGCATGGTTAACTGGTGAGGCAACTGAATTTACTTCCGTTGATCCTGCTAAAAACACAGTAATTTGGCGTGGCAATGCAGCCAGTCAGGCACAGGTTGATGCGGCTATTGCTGCTGCGAGAGGCGCTTTCCCTTCTTGGTCTCAATTCAGTTACGCTGAACGTTTGGCAGTAGTGCATGCCTATCAAGACCAACTCAAAGAAGCACAATCTCGCATTGCCCAAGTGATTGCAGAGGAAACGGGTAAACCTTTATGGGAGACCAAGACCGAGGCCGCTGCCATGGTCGGCAAAATTGGATTGTCTGATAAATCCTATCAAACGCGCACAGGGATAACTGAAAACCCGATGCCCATCGGGCGCGCATTCATTCGTCACAAACCCCATGGTGTAGTCGCGGTATTCGGGCCTTATAATTTTCCTGGTCACCTACCTAACGGGCATATTGTACCTGCGCTTCTGGCAGGGAATACGGTGGTATTTAAACCCAGTGATCTCACTCCTAAGGTTGCGCAAGTGATGTTAGAACTTTGGCAAGCTGCGGGTTTACCTGCAGGGGTGATTAATCTAGTTCAAGGACAAGTCGATACAGGTAAAGCATTAGCCAACCATCCAGGTATAGACGGGCTGTTTTTTACTGGTTCATCACATACTGGTAAACTTTTACACGAACAGTTTGCCGGTCATCCTGGTAAGATCTTAGCCTTGGAGATGGGAGGCAACAATCCCTTGATAGTTGGTCCAACCCAAGATATCGATGCAACCGTACATGATATTATTCAATCTGCTTTCATTACAACCGGACAGCGTTGCACCTGTGCACGTCGTCTGTTCATTCCAAATACTGCGCAAGGTGATGCAATCTTAGCGCGTTTGATTGAGGTGACCCAGCGTATTGATGTAGGACACTATGACGCGGAATCACAGCCATTTATGGGAGCGATGATTTCCGTTCGTGCTGCACAAATGATGGTAACAGCTCAGGCTACATTAGCAGAGCTCGGTGGCAATATCCTCGTACCGCTTACTCATACAGATACCCAAACAGGATTTGTGACACCGGGTATCATCGATGTCACCTGCATATTGGACAAATTACCAGATGAGGAACACTTTGGTCCCCTGCTAAAAGTTATTCGCTATGATGACTTTGATATGGCTATATCTGAAGCTAATAATACTAGATTTGGACTCTCCGCGGGATTATTGGCTGATGATGCGGCGTTATGGGAGCATTTTTACACGCATATCAGAGCAGGTATTGTTAATTGGAATCGTCCGATCACCGGCGCGTCCGGTGCTGCACCATTTGGCGGTATTGGCGATAGTGGCAATCATCGAGCAAGCGCCTTTTATGCTGCAGATTATTGTGCATACCCAGTTGCATCAGTTGAACTTGAACAGAGTCAAATGCCAGCATCACTTAATCCTGGTCTACATTTTTGAGGTCTGAACATGGCGCATACAATAGATAGCTTATTTACCGAATTATGGGATAATTTTATCGCTGTTACCCCTAGTGCAAAAAAAATTCATGAATTAATTGGTCAGTACGAAGGGCAAGGCGCTATCGTCAATGACCACATCGCCTTACGAACCCTTGCCGTACCTGGTTTGCGCGTCTCAGATCTGGGTAAGCACTTTGAAAAGCTTGGTTATTACCGCGCTGGAGAATATGATTTTTCAGCCAAAAAACTCAATGCGTTTCACTACCAACACCCCAATTTAGATCACCCAAAAGTATTTATATCGGAATTGCAGGTCGATGCCTTGTCTGACAAGGTACAAAACATCTTAAACCATCTATTAGCAACCGTCCCTCAAGACTTGGCACAACGTGATGATTTTTTATACTCGGGTACCCATTGGAGCATTTCTAGTCAAGACTATCAGACATTGCTCAATGAAAGTGAATATGCAGCATGGTTCGCAGCCTGGGGTTATCGCGCAAACCACTTTACCGTCAGCATTAATCACTTACAGCATATAACCGAACTCGAGCAGATGAATACACTGCTTAAAGAATCCGGTTTCACTTTAAATACATCAGGCGGAGAGATAAAAGGAGGTGAAGACGTTTGTCTTGCACAATCATCCACGATGGCAGACCATGCTCAGGTTAATTTTAGTGACGATAGTCACACTATTCCGAGTTGTTTTTACGAATTTGCGCAACGTTACCGGTTAAAAGATAGTACACTGTACCAAGGTTTTGTTGCAGCATCGGCGGATAAAATCTTTGAAAGTACTAATGTAAACTAGACCCAATACCAAAGTCGAGTGCGCCATGTTAGGAATACAGGCGTATATAAGTGTAATTTATCATTTACAAGGATGTTTTGTGAACGCACCGGCACAGTTTACACTTGCTGAGCAAGTGACTCCAACGCAAACTACATTTAGCGATTTTTCTGACCCCGCGTTACAAGCGATAGTTACCCCCTTAGATTGGGTTTCCGTGGCATTTTCTTTTCCCAAAATATTGAGCTTGCCTCGAGGTAAAGGCGAAACAGTTGTTTTAGTCAGTGAGCTATCTTCAACTTGCGCATCATTTCAGCAACTAGCAAAATTCTTGCGCTACTTAGGGTATACCGTATTCATTTACACCTTGCCCAATCGAGCCGACGTCGCAGCAGTCAACATGAGCAACATACAACAGAAATTTTATCGGACATGCGAACGTGTGGATGCCCTAACCCTTATTGGACTTGGTGAGGCATTAGGTTGTTTTTTTTCAATTTCGGCACCAACCAATGTCAAACAAATGATCACTTTAGGTACATGCGTGAAGGAACCCATTAGAGATAATGCTTATGACCAGCATATTATCATCGAGCCAACTGAATACAGTTTAGGTATTAACACCCAAGTATGGGAACGGGTCGCTTGCTTGATCGCTCAAGCAAGCAAATAAACTTGGGGTTAGTGTAAAATCGTCCCCCTTGTTATTGTAGTCTAGTCAGCCTTGTCAGTTACGTTTGTAGTTGTATCGGGATCTGTTGCACTCGTGAGTAGGACTTCGACAGCGTCTACTCTTTGTAATCCACGAGGCAATTTATTGCCGCGTCGCCCTCGTTCACCGATATAATGTGTAAGGTCTGATGCTTTTAATGTCATCGCACGTTTTCCTGAAACTACTTTCACCTCTGCACCCTCAGATACCACAGCAATATGCACCACATACTCCTCACGAATTTGTGCTTTCGCTGCAGGAATATTGAGTAGTTTATTCCCCTTACCTTTGCCCAAAGAAGGAAGATCTTTGAGAGGGAACAATAGCATTCGACCTTCGCTTGAGATGGATAAGCACATATCTGTATCAATGTTCGATACAGCTTGAGGTGGCAAAACTTTAGCGGCGGTTGGCAAGCTAAGGTAGGCTTTGCCCGCTTTGTTTTTGCTCAGCATATCTTTAAATGTACCCACAAACCCATAGCCTGCATCACTAGCAATTAAGAATTGTTGTGCCTCTTTAGCCATGATCACATGTGAAAATGTTTCACCGGCAACAACATTAAAGCGCCCGGTGAGCGGTTCTCCTTGACTTCGCGCTGAGGGCAAACTGTGTGCATCACAGCTGAATGCCCGACCGGAGGTATCAATAAAAACTGCTGGTTGATTGGAGCGACCTTTTGCACTCGCTAGATATTTATCGTCACCTTTATAGCTTAAATTAGGTGCATCGACATCATGCCCTTTAGCACAGCGCGCCCAACCTTTTTCGGATAACACCACAGTTACTGCTTCAGAAGGAACAAGCTCTTTTTCACTCAGCGCTTTGGCTTCTCCTCGTGCCACAATCGGTGAACGTCGTGCATCACCATAAGCTTCTGCATCAGCAAGTATCTCTTTCTTAATCAGCGTTTTAAGACGACGGTCAGAACTAAGTAGTAATTGCAAACTATCACGCTCTTTCGCAAGCTCGCCCTGCTCACCTTTAATCTTCATTTCTTCGAGTTTAGCTAGGTGACGTAATTTTAAATCTAAAATTGCTTCTGCTTGTGTATCAGAAAGATTAAAACGGGCAATCAATTCAGCTTTAGGATCGTCTTCGTTGCGAATGATGTCGATCACTTCGTCTATATTCAAAAAGGCAATCATCAAGCCTTCTAAAATATGTAACCGCGCCAAAATTTTATCCAGACGGAACTGCAAGCGTCGCGTAACGGTATCGCGTCTGTAAGTCAGCCACTCGGTGAGAATCGATTTGAGATCTTTTACCTGAGGACGCCCATCCAAGCCAATCATATTGATATTGACCCGGTAATTCTTTTCTAGATCGGTTGTCGCAAACAAGTGTTGCATCAGTTGTTCAATATCAACGCGGTTTGAACGCGGTGTGACAACCAAGCGAGTTGGGTTTTCATGATCTGATTCATCGCGTAAATCACTAACCATTGGCAGTTTTTTACTCTGCATCTGCTGCGCAATCTGCTCTAAGATTTTTCCACCTGAAGCTTGGTGTGGTAGAGCGGTTATAACAATTTCACCGTTTTCTTCACTATAAACGGCCCGCATTTTAATCGAGCCACGACCTGTTTCATAAATCTTACGGATATCATCTTTGGGCGTAATAATCTCAGCATCTGTTGGATAATCAGGCCCTTGTACATCTTCTAACAATTCACTTAATTCTGTGCGACTGTTATCGAGCAGTTTGGCACAAGCATTGGCTAACTCACGAGCATTGTGTGGTGGAATGTCAGTCGCCATACCAACGGCAATGCCCGTAATGCCATTTAGTAAAATATGAGGCAGTCTCGCTGGCAGAGTTTTGGGTTCTTTTAAGGTACCATCAAAATTAGGCTGCCATTCAACCGTACCCTGCCCGAGTTCCGTCAGTAATACTTCTGAAAACTTAGACAACCTCGCTTCGGTATAACGCATAGCAGCAAACGATTTAGGATCATCTGGCGCCCCCCAGTTCCCTTGACCATCGACGAGTGGATAGCGATAAGTAAAAGGCTGTGCCATTAACACCATCGCTTCATAGCAGGCACTGTCGCCATGTGGGTGGAATTTACCGAGCACGTCCCCCACTGTTCGGGCTGATTTCTTGTACTTTGCATTCGCGCTGAGGCCGAGATCGGACATGGCATAGATAATGCGTCGTTGTACCGGTTTTAAGCCATCGCCAATATGTGGCAAGGCACGGTCCATAATGACATACATAGAATAATTGAGATAAGCGTCTTCCGTGAAACGACGAATTGGGAGTTGTTCAACCCCATCTTGGTTAATGGTGACTTCAGTACTCATCAGCGCTACTTTATTATTGTTGTAAGATATCTATTTTTGATAATAATACAGGATGATAGCAAATTACACGACTTAATGGTTTAATAACAAAAAAACGCAAGGCAAATAGAGAGTCGCTCACATCCATCAAGGGTTCATCTAATGCAACAACGTCTCCAGCAACTTCCCCCCATAAATGTACTCGCCGTAGATGATGTCCCGTTTAATTTAAAATTATTACAAATGTGGCTCAAAGATTCATCTTGCACATTACATACAGCGACTTCAGCTGAAGAGGCTATTAAGCTCTGTGCCGATATCGACTATGATATCATTCTCATGGATATTCAAATGCCAGAGATGGACGGTGTCACCGCTACACAGCACATTCGTCGGACCCCTTTGAATATTGGCACTCCAATTATTGCACTCACCGCGCATGGATTTAGTGAAGACAGAGCTTATTTTTTGAGTCGGGGGTTTGATGATTTCATAGCCAAACCCATCGATTTACATGTCTTGCTCGGAGTAATCGAGACTTGGTGTGCCATCCCTTCTGCAACGCCTATCCAAGTACCTGCTCCTGAGGAATGTCTTAAAGAGGCAGCCGATTGCTCTGTTACTTTCAGCTGGGAACTAGCAATTAAACGAGCCAACGGCAATAACGAAATCGCTAAAGAATTATTGTCTGATTTCATCATGCAACTGCCGAAGATGCTACGTGACCTAAAACGTCAGTTCGCTCAATCTAAGTTTTCGCAATTACATGCTACTGTGCATAAATTACATGGGGCATGTTGTTATACCGGTGTTCCAAGGTTACAAGCCTTGTGCTTGGAGGTGGAAACCAAACACCGGCGCAATATTGAACAAAATTTACATGATGTAGTGGATAAGTTGTGGAATGAAGGAGAAAAAGTCATATCTGAGGGACGGCTTTTTCTTGCTGAACTAAATACAATACAAAACAGCACAGGACTGTAACTGAGGCACCAGCAACAGACTGCGTTATAAAGGATAACAATAAGTAAAATATTTAAACGTCCAAGGCTTGTAGTCTTTGTTCTTTTAAGACATCTTCCTGGCAAGCTCTTAATAAGTTGACAAATTCATCCACCGGACGGTCCAGTTCAGATTCATTAATAAAGACATCGTAACCCAAGCGATCCCGGAGTTTATCCATGCGATTTGCAAACATACCTTGGATCCCTTCAAGGATTGTTCCATCCGGTAATTTGAAGCGTTCTTTTTCAATTAAATCATCTGCACCACACATACCCGTAGCACACTTTGCATCCGGGTTTTGCATTAATAATGGACGTTGTTCGATCAGTGTATTGGTCATCAATCGACGTGACACATCAGCCAAAAATGGCGGATATTGACGCAGTCGAAATCCCACTAGGTGTAAATCAACTTGTTCGATACCTCGGGTAACACGTGGTTGATCAATACGCTGTATATTGTCCCAACCAATAAACCAAGAGCCGTGTCGATGATGATATCGCACCCCTTCTTTATCGATAGTAAGGCTATAGGCTGGTTCTTTGATTTTGTAGAAACCGATAACAGATGCGATGATCCCTATAGCGATAACCCCTATCGCCAACAAGACCAGATGCTTAGGTAAAGAGACCAGCAGTAAAAACCCAATTGTTAGCGCACTCGCCCCGATTAGCGCAGACGTAATCCCATTGCCTTTGGAGTTGGCCTTAATATCGATACGGCGTTCAGCGTATTGTGTTTGTTCAGTCATAGCAAGCAATATAAATTCTAAAAACGATCCAAAATACGAGGATCATAACACGCACTTACCGATTGCGTGCACAGTTAACAATTCTGATATGGTAATGTGTGTTGTTTGGTTCACTTTTATCTAACTGCTCAGCGGACTACACAGGCTTAATATGTTGGCGATCCACCTTGCGTTGCCGAATACGACACAAGGTACCAATTAATACTGGTGTATAAACGAGGGACAGTATCACCGAAAATCCCACCCCACCGGCAAGCACTACTGCTAACGGAGGCCAGAAGGAACCTGAAGTAAACAACAACAACGGAATAAATCCACCCACGGTTGTGAACGTGGTCGAAAGTATGTGACGAGAACAGCCCATGGTTTCATCTACAATGGCGTCCGTATTACCCGCTAAAGCTTGAGGGTTGGCTTTAATGGCTGCGATCACGACAATTGAACCATTGATCGCCACGCCAATCAAACCGGCACATCCTAACAGAGGGTTAAAGCCAATTGGCAGGCCAGACAACCACAAGCTTAACATCCCTAAGCCCACGGATAAGATTGCCACTGAACCAATCGAGGCGGCAAAACGCAAGCTTTGGAAAGATAAGATCAAAGTGGTGATCATCATAACTAACAATACCGGTGCATATGTGCCTAGTTGGCCTAACGCTTCGTTTTGTTTGTCGGCATCCCCCGCCATTTTGATCCGATAACCAGGAGGCAAGGGATAATCTTTAAGCGTCTCCATGATTTGGTTGGATACGGTTACGGCAGGGACGCCCTGTAACAAAAAGCCTTGGATACGATTGACGCGTTCACTGTCTTTACGTGTGATCCCAGACAGTGACGGACTTATGGTAAAGTCACCCAATGCTGCCACCTGTAGAAACGGATGATGAATATCATACTGCCGACTCGCTAAGGGCAAGGCGGCTAAATGCGTTAGGTCACTGCGCTGTTCATCAGAAATGCGTACTCGAATTGGTATTTCTTCTGTTTGCTCAACAATAGAACCGCCTATTTGACCATTTAATGCCAATTGTAACTGCCCAGATAATTCGTTTAAGGACAAGCCCGCTAAACTAACTTGGTCACGGGTTGTGTTAATCGTGACCTCTGGCTCACTCAGTGTAATTGAGGCGGTAGACTGAGAAATACCCGGTGTTTGAGCAAATACGGCACGAATATCACGACCTATCCGCTCCAGTTCGTTCAAATCAGGACCATACACATCTACTTCCACTGGTGCGGGTATTGGTGGACCCTGACCAAAGGCTTTAACAATCACCTTAGCTTGTGGGTAACTCGCCTGCAAATCGGATTGTAATGTATCGATAAGCATCGTCGCACGCGTCATCGTATCCACTGTAATCACTCCGTTCGCGTACTCAGGAGAGTTATCACGGTTCATAACTTGATTATAATAGACGGTAGGTATCGAGCTACCGATTAACCATTGTGTTTGCTCGATACCCTCGTAGTTTTTTATATGTGCATCGATATCTTGGGTAAGTGCATACGTTGTTTCAATGTTCGTACCTACCGGTAATATGACTTCAATTGCAAATTGATCGCGATCCGCTGATGGGAAAAATACGTTGGCCAAACGCCCTGCTAACACAAATCCAACAACACAAATCAGAACAATGGCAGGTATATACACTAAAGGTTGATGTAAGGCCTTCCCTAACCAAACTCGAAACGCATTGGATAGCTGAGGTCCTTGTAATCCACGGACATACCAAGGTGTATTGTCTGCATGTCCCCGTGGTAAGAATCTCGCAGCGAGTGCAGCAATGATTGACAATGAGATCCAAAACGAGCCAAATAATGCCATTACCACACTTATCGCGATAGAACTGATGAAATCGCCAATATTGCCATTCAATAGAAATATCGGCATAAATCCCAAAATAGTCGTCAATGTAGATGCCAACAGTGGCACAAATAAATGACTGACACTTTTAACCAACGCTTGCACCCGACTGATTCCAGGTATCAACAGATTCTGTCGGATTTCATCCGTGATGACGATTGCGTTATCGATTAACAAACCAATTGCGATAATGACCCCAAAAATCGACATCTGATGAATCGATTCGCCAAAAAAACCAAGAGAAAACACCGCAAAAAAGGCACTTAATGGTAGAGATAACCCAACGATCCATGACGCCTTCCACCCCATAAAGATCAAAATCACGAGCATCACAACCATACACCCAAGTAATAAGTTGCCCGTGAGCTCATTGAGCCGCGCTTCTGTATATCGGTTTTGTTCAAACACCAACGCAATATCGATTGATGCTCCGTGCATCTGCTCGAATACTGCAGCCTTCGCTTTGATTTGCTCCGTCCACTGATCAACTCGAACGTTCGTTTGCATCCGAGCTGCCACCATTACAACTGGCTGGGCGTTCACTAGAGCATATGTACTGCGAGGGGATTGGACACCTCGCGTCACATCAGCCACATCCGCTACTCGCAAGTAATCACCTTGGTGTTCAAGCAACGGAATATTGTTGATTACATCCAGGCTCTCTAACACTTGTGCAACTTGCACGCGTAAATTCAGATGATCAGTGAATACCACACCTGCGGGAAGTTTTGGATCGGCTCCTGCGATCGCGTCACTGACATCTTGCGCAGTTAACCCGACCAAAGCGAGTTTGTTGGGATGAATATTGACTGTGATTTCTTCTTGCGTCGCACCGTATAAATTGACAACTTCAGTACCCGATACGTTACGCAAGTTATCGGCAAACTCCTGAGCGAAGCGCGTCGCCATATACGTCGGCATAGTATCAGGGTACACAGGACTGATTGCATATTGCACAGTATAAGCCGTTGCTCCCCGGTTATCCTCCATCACGGGAGCCATTGCGCCAGGCGGAAAACGCTGTGATGCATCATCAACGCGGTCACGAATTTTACCTAAGATTTGTTGGTTAGTGGTATTGTCGACCCAGTCCTGTAACTCCACTGTCAATAAAGAAAAGCCTGCTTTGGAGATCGACTCTATCTTTTTGATCTCATATAACTCACGCAATTCATCTTCTAACACATCACTGACTAACGCTTCTACGCGTTGCGCTGAAGCACCTGGATACATAGTTAGGATTAAGGTATAGCGAAGGTCAATACGCGGGTCCTCTAATCGAGGTAAGGTATTAATCGCGGACATGCCTGCAACGATAATGATAGTGATGGACAAAAAGAGTAAGTGCCCACTACGAACAAACATACTATACCATGGATATTTAGGCACGTGTTTAGTGTGGTTCATAATTACTGGCCCGGCGCGAGTTTTGCGAATACAGTTTGCCCGGGCACAAAACGATGTGTCCCAGCTACGACCACTAAATCATTTTGAGCAACTGCACCTTGAACAAACGCCTTTTCGCCGTCGGTAAAAATAATTTCAATGGTACGACTCTCCAATGTTGTCTTACCAACCTGCTTGGCAACCAAAACAGTCCACATACCTCGTATACCATTGGCCAGTGCTGAAACCGGTAACCAAGCCCCTATCTGTTTGAGCTCAGTGGGTAATCGGGCAGTCACCAAATCGCCCACCAAGACACTCGTATTTGGTGGTATCGCAAACAACGCATCAACAGTGCGAGTACGCAAATTGCGTTGTGAGCCCAGAGATAACAATTGCGCATTCACGGTGGAACCAGCAATGTTAAGCGTCATGTATTGACCGACCTTCATGTTTACAGCGATCTCAGGTGGCAAGGGCACGCGTGCTTGTAACTGTGCATTGGATGCCAATTCGAGAACGGGTTGACCTGTACCTACGACAGCGCCTGGGTCCACTAGCCGTTTAATGACATGTCCATCTGTCACCGCTCGCAATTCTGCTTTGCGCGTTTCTACTGCGAGTGAGGCTAATTGCGCGGTGATTTGCTCTAGACGAGCCTGGGCAATGTTGAGATTTTCGGACACTTCATCCAAGCGTTGTTCAGAATCTAACTTGCGTTTTACCAAATTGGCCACTCGTACTTGAGAATTCGTCGCCAAACGGACCTCAGCTTCCGCTAAACGTTTAGCTGCCTGTAATTCATTTATTTGCGCATCTAAGCGCTCGGTATCCAGTTTTGCTAGCAGTTGACCTGTTTTAATTCTGGCGCCGTCCTCAACCAACACGGAAGATATCCTTCCAGCACGTTCAAACCCCACCATAGCTTGCTGCTGAGCTTCGATTTTGCCTGCGGCTTGGTAGGGTTTGGTATAGGAAGATTGATACACAACGGGGGCAACAACCACTGGTTGTGTCACGATGGGAGGAGATTCTTGTTGCGCTTTGCCACTGCCAGAAAACATCATTAAAACGACTAAACCACTGAGACACAGGGCAATGAGTAGGACCAACGAACCGCTGCTATTAGTCTGCTCTGGGCTTGTTGCTGTTTGTGGTGATGCTGGTTGGGTCATAGTGTTCCTGGTGTAGAATTACACTGTACAATAACTGCACTAATGCTATTATAGAAATACTAGACTTACTAGTCTATTTTATGATTTTTTACGCTTCAGCCGCCAACTTAATGTTGTTCTAAGCTGTGGGCCGAACGAGCCAATATATTACTCAAAGAGAACAACACGTGCCCTTTCAACATCATCTACACCATGCCCATATTGGCCGACCCAAAGACCAACAAAAGCGAGTTCAAATCCTTGAGGGCGCAGCGTACTTGTTCCTACAAGATGGATACAGTCTGACATCTATGGATACGATTGCTAAACATGCCGGCGTGTCAAAACAAACCGTTTATTCACATTTCAAAAGCAAAGCCGAATTGTTTAAAGCCGTCATTGATAATAAATGTCGAGAGTATGAATTAGACACTACTGCCTATCATGATAGTACAACATCAATCGAGACTAAGTTGCTCGCGCTAGCAGAACATTTTGTAGCGTTAATGCATGACGAAATGGTCGTCGCGATGTATGCCGTCGTCATTGCTGAATCCAAAACCAATCCTGAGGTTGCAGAACTGTTCTATACCGCAGGGCCACAGCAAGCAACGGACATGTTACAAGCACAACTTCAACTAGCATACCCTCAGCTATCGCCCCGCACGGTCGCAGACCTGTCTTATGATTTTTTTAATCTGCTAAAAGGTGATTACCATATGAAAAGTATATTAGGGTTGTCATCAAATATGAGTAAAGTAGAGCAGCAAGAATATGCTCATGCAGGATGCCAAAAGTTTATCGCAATTTTGCACAGCATTTCCGGCTAAACCCTAGTCTTCACAATTTGATTTTTGCTATACTCCACCCACATTCAACTGTTGTGACTTACTATGAGCAACCCTTTTAAAGGTGAACACATTCTCAGTGTGAACCAATTCGACCGTGCCGCAATTGAGTATATTTTCAGTGTTGCAAATAAAATGCAGCCTTACGCATTGCGTCAAAAGCGCACTGAAGTATTACGAGGCGCAATTTTGGGTAACTTGTTTTTCGAGCCGAGCACTCGCACTCGAGTTAGCTTTGGTACTGCCTTCAACCTACTGGGAGGGGCTGTTCGCGAAACCACAGGCATGAGTAACTCTGCGCTGGCAAAAGGTGAATCCTTGTATGATACCGCTCGGGTCTTGAGTGGCTACTCAGATATCATTGCGATGCGACACCCAGTTGCAGGCTCAGTGGCAGAATTTGCTAGTGGCAGTCGTATTCCCGTAATCAACGGTGGCGATGGTGCCAATGAGCACCCTACCCAAGCTTTGCTCGATTTATTCACGATTGAAAAAGAATGCCGCGCGCACAACCAAAGTATTGATGGTTTGCACATTGCCATGATTGGAGACCTAAAATATGGTCGTACCGTACACTCTTTGGCTAAATTACTGAGTCTTTACAATAACATTCATTTTACTTTAATCGCACCACAAGCACTGGCTATGCCGCAAAGTGTGATAGATGTCATCAGTGCTGCGGGACATAAAATCACCATCAGTGACCAACTAGAAGGTAGTCTTGATGCTGATATTTGTTACCAAACACGGGTGCAAGAAGAGCGTTTTGTCACTCAAGATGAAGCCAACAAATACCGTGGTAAATTTCGTTTGGACCAACAAATCTATACCAAACACTTCCAATCCAAAACCGTGATCATGCACCCTCTACCCAGAGATTCTCGAGCAGAGGCAAATGAATTAGACAACGATTTAAATTCGCATCCCAACCTAGCCATTTTTCGCCAAACAGACAACGGAGTCCTGGTCCGTATGGCCTTGTTTGCATTGACACTAGGCGTTGAGAATATTATGCATAAACACGAACAACCCGTGCTGTGGCACACCAACAAGAGTAGTTAGTTATGACCAAGTCTGAAGCGTTGTTTGCACGCGCTCAAAAAACCATCCCTGGCGGGGTAAACTCACCGGTGCGCGCTTTTAAAGCGGTCGGTGGTACACCGCGTTTTATTACCAAAGCGGATGGCCCATATATCTGGGATGCAGATGGACAGCGCTACATTGACTACATCCAGTCTTGGGGACCGATGGTCTTGGGGCACAACAACGATACCATTCGCAATGCCGTCATCGAAGCCAGTCACAGTGGTTTGAGTTTTGGTGCTCCGACCGAAGACGAGATCCACATGGCAGAAAAAGTCAGTAAACTCGTACCATCAATGGAAATGGTGCGCATGGTGAACTCAGGTACAGAAGCTACCATGTCAGCGATTCGTTTGGCGCGTGGTTACACGTCTCGCAATAAAATTTTGAAGTTTGAAGGTTGTTATCACGGTCATGCTGATTCGTTATTGGTTAAAGCTGGTTCTGGGGCTTTGACGCTAGGTGTGCCTTCATCTCCTGGGGTCCCTGATGATTTTGCCAAACATACCATAACGGTCGAATACAACAACCTCGACAGTGTGCGTGAGGCGTTTGCTTCTTGCCCTGATGATATTGCGTGTATTATCGTAGAGCCAGTTGCGGGTAATATGAACTGCATCCCCCCAGTACCAGGATTTCTCGAAGGACTCAGAGCCACCTGTGATGAATATGGCGCAGTATTGATTTTTGACGAAGTCATGACAGGTTTCCGCGTGTCGCGTGGTGGAGCACAAGAACGCTTTGGTGTCACTCCCGACTTGACCTGTTTAGGGAAAGTAATAGGTGGTGGGATGCCGGTCGGTTGTTTCGGTGGTAAAGCTAAGATTATTAATCATATCGCTCCTACAGGTCCTATCTACCAAGCCGGTACATTGTCAGGTAACCCTGTTGCTATGGCGGCGGGGCTAGCTGCACTTAGCCAACTTGAAGAACCTGACTTATATACGAGTATTTTTGATAACACCCAAAAGCTTGCGGAAGGCCTCACTGCGTTAGCACACAAGCATGGTATACCGATGACATATAATGTAGCCGGTTCAATGTTTGGGATCTTTTTCACGGATGCAGAAAAAGTCACTAACTATCAACAAGCCATATCTTGCAATAATGCACAATTCAAAGCGTTTTATCACGGCATGCTTGAACAAGGAGTCTACCTTGCGCCAGCCATTTTTGAGGCGGGTTTTGTGTCCAAAGCACATACAGCGGACATCATTGATGCGACACTAGCGGCTGCAGATAAAGTGTTTCAGGACGTGGCTCATTTGTCTTAACGCTTACTACGACTGAGCACGTTGTTTGAGAAATGTCACGGCGGGGGCAAAATAAGCCCCCCCGGTTTCAGCATTCGTGTAATCAAGCCAAGCGTCATACTCTTCATCCGGTCCACCAAAGATCATGGAATGCAACATGGTTTTAAACGGCTTGGTCGATGCAGAGCAGGTTACCTGAAGCAAACCTTGTACATGCATATCCGCATAAGGCATAGACTGACGTAAAAGTTGATAATGATTGTTATTGCAAACATCATCGGCATTACGTGAACGGATATAATGCGAACTGGCATTTGCTTCTGTACTAGGAAGATTATGCGCTTTGGTACGTCCTATAATTTGCTCTTGATGTCGTTCTGACAACAAGGCCCAACGGCGCAAGTCATGCCGGTACTTTTGGGTATGAATATAACTGCCACCGGCAAAGTCAGGATCCTCATCACCTATAATGGCGGCACGCACTTTTTCAAGTCCTCTTGGGTTATCATCAGTTTCTACAAAACCATTGAGATCTCGACCATCGAGGTAACGAAAGCCTTTGACATCATCGACTAATTCGACGTGTAAGCGCAGTAGTTCATGCACTTCAGTAGCAATGGCATACACGATATCCTGACGATCGGCGCGAATTTGAATAAACACATCAGCTGTTTGAGAAGGCGCACAACGTTCACCACACTGCATATCAGGAAAAGGACTCAGTTCGATCGGACGAAGACCGGGGTATAACTCAGAAAAATAATCACTGCCAATCGCGATTACTCCTGACACCATCGCTTCATAATGCTCGTCGTCAAAGTGAGCAAAAATATCCAACACGCGCGCGAGTTTAGCTCGAACTGCTTGCCCATCATCATCCAGGACATTGTAAAACAAGTACTGAGCATGCAAATTGGGTTCTGCACAGATGCCTTTTTGTGGTTGCGACATACCTGATTACCTTTGGACTTTGCGATGTTATTATTTTAAGACTCAGTATACCAAGCTTCATGATTTTGTGGGACTTTTATATTGCCCCACAACAATGCTCAGTATCCGGCTGCGTGGCCGTCTTTACGCGATTCGGATGCGCCGTAATACACGTTGTTTTTGGCATCATACAAAATCCCTTGATAGCCACCAAACGCCCCTGACACATCGCGCAAAACATGCCCTTTTTGGACTAGTGCACGTCGCGTTGCACGGCTAAAGCCAGATTCCAGACTGACATACCCACCATCTTGCATCTCATAACCAGTCGGACTGGATGAACCAGAATGTAAGATACGTGGCGCATCTCCTGCTTCTTGGATATTCATGCCAAAATCAACAATGTTCATCACTACCTGTGCATGCATTTGGGGTTGCGCCCCTCCGCCCATGACACCAAAGCTCATCAGAGGCTTATTCTCGCGCGTGATAAATGCTGGAATGATAGTTTGGAAGGGGCGTTTGTTCGGCGCATAGGCATTGTAGTGCTTGGGATCTAAAGCAAACAACTCACCGCGATTTTGTAGTACAAACCCCAATCCCGTAGGGATCATACCTGAGCCCATGCCACGGAAATTACTTTGGATCAATGAAACCATGTTGCCTGCTTTATCCGCCACAGTTAGGTATATAGTATCACCTTCATTGAGACCCGCATCGACGCGCTTGGCAGCTTTATCAGGATTGATAAGGGCTTGTCGTTCAGCTGCGTAAGCTTTGGAAATCAGTGTTTCAACTGGAATGTCATTAAAATCCATATCCGCGTAAAACTTGGCGCGATCAGCAAAAGCGAGTTTTTTGGCTTCGACAAAGGTGTGAATATACTCAGGTGAACCAAACCCCATCCCTTCAACGTCATAGCGCTCCATCATATTTAAGATCTGTAGGGCGGCAATACCTTGACCATTAGGCGGCAGTTCCCACACGTCATAGCCGCGATAATTTGCTGACACGGGCTCAACCCATGTCGAGGTGTGTGCAGCCATATCCTCATAAGTTAAAAAGCCGCCCTGCTCTTTCATGTAAGCCCCAATCGTGCGCGCAATATCCCCTTTATAAAAGGCATCGCGACCACCTGTGGCGATTTTTTCATACGTACTGGCCAAATACGGATTCTTGAAAATCTCCCCCTTGCGTGGCGTACGACCATTGGGCATATACGTCTGTGCAAAGCCATCATATTGACCAATTCTCGCAATAGAGCGCTCGAGATAATAGGCAATCAGTTCTGATACTGGAAAGCCATCACGTGCGTATTGTATGGCAGGTGCTAGGATTTCGGTCATGGGTTTGGAACCAAATTTTTGGTGCATCTCAAACCAGCCATCAACCGCACCGGGTACCGAGACCGGTAAGGGACCAAATTTAGGAATTTCGTCTATATTGTTCCGTTTGAAATAGTCCAACGTCAACGATTGAGGCGAGCGTCCTGAGGCATTCAAACCATGCAATTTTTTGGTTTCGGCGTCCCAGATAATGGCATACAAATCGCCTCCAATACCACAGCCTGTTGGCTCCACTAAGCCAAGCATGGCATTCGCAGCAATGGCTGCATCAATCGCATTCCCACCGTCTTTGAGAATATCCAGCGCCACTTGAGTGGCCAATGGTTGACTGGTCGCAGCCATGCCGTTTTGGGCGATGACTTCGGAGCGACTGGCGAAGGTATGGCCGGTAACGCGGTCATAGGCCCAAGAGGAGGCTGTGCATCCCAAGAGCACAACAGCACAAAAGGATTGAAATAATGTGGATTTCATGGCGGGATCTCGTTTTGCTTTTTCTTATCAGATAACGCTACCATACAAACAAATTGGATAGTTGAATAGACCTATGACTGAAAAAGAAAAAATGTTGAGTGGTGCAGCGTACTTTGCCAGTGACAAAACCCTCGTGCAGGAACGTTTTGCGGCCAGAAAAATACTGCAACAACTACAACAAATAGATATCGATAAAGTCAAACAACGCGCTCAACTACTAAAATCATTGTTTGGTTCGAGTGGTAAACGTTTGTATGTTGAGAATACCTTTCATTGTGATTATGGCTACAATATCCACGTGGGAGAGAATTTTTATGCCAACTTCAACTGTACTATTTTGGACTGTGCCTCAGTACATATTGGAAATGATTGCTTACTTGCACCAAACGTTTCTTTGTATACAGCCACACATCCCTTGGACCCGATGGAACGCACAAAAGGCGTCGAACTAGCTCAACCTATTACATTGGGTGATCATTGTTGGATCGGCGGTAATAGCGTCATTTTACCAGGGGTGACCTTGGGCAATAATGTAATAGTAGGGGCTGGTTCAGTGGTGACGAAAAGCTTCGGGGATAATGTCGTAATAGCAGGTAATCCAGCGAAAGTAATAAAAAAAGCCCCTCACTCAGAGGGGCTAAAACACACTTAGGTTACAAAATTATTTGGTTACGTTGAAGTAAGGGTAGGCTTCTAAACCACACTCTGCAACGTCTGCACCTTCGTATTCTTCTTCTTCACTGATGCGGATACCCATCACAGCTTTGATCGCTAACCATACGATAGAACTTGCAACGAATGTCCAGATGAAGATAGTTGCGGCACCTAATAACTGACCACCGAAGCTAGAGTCAGAGTTAGTTACAGGCACTAGTAATAGACCTAGTAGTCCAACCACACCGTGTACTGAAATTGCACCTACTGGATCGTCTAGCTTTAACTTATCAAGTGTAATGATGCTAAATACCACTAATGCACCACCCATTGCACCGAACAATGTTGCTTGTAACGGTGTAGGTGTTGAAGGCTCTGCCGTGATGGCAACAAGACCTGCTAATGCACCGTTTAATGCCATGGTTAAATCTGCTTTACCGAATAAAGCACGCGCAATTAACAATGCAGCAATCAAACCACCAGCAGCTGCTGCGTTGGTGTTCATAAATACCACGGCGACTGAGTTTGCACTTTCAACTGAAGCTGTGGCTAAGACAGAACCGCCGTTGAAACCAAACCAACCCATCCACAAGATAAACGTACCTAAGGTAGCGAGCGGTAAGTTACAACCAGGAATCGCGTTAACACGACCATCTTTACCGTATTTACCTTTACGTGCACCTAGAAAGATCACACCCGCTAATGCCGCAGCAGCACCTGCCATGTGGACGATACCAGAACCAGCAAAGTCAGAGAAACCGTTATCACCCAGTACATACATACCAAATACCGGCATACCACCCCATGTCCAAGAACCTTGTAACGGATAAATGAAACCCGTCATAACAACAGCAAACGCGAGGAATGCCCATAATTTCATACGCTCAGCAACTGCACCAGAAACAATCGACATCGCAGTTGCAACGAAGACCACTTGGAAGAAGAAGTCAGCAGAAGGTGCGTAAGTAGCTGGATCTTCTGCTACACCAGTAGCCCCGTCACCAGTAATACCGCTCAAGAACGCAGTGAATTCACCACCACCGTACATGATGCTATAACCACACACCATGTACATCGTACAAGCAATCGCATATAACGCGACGTTTTTAGTTAAGATCTCTGTGGTGTTTTTGGCGCGGACTAAACCGGCTTCCAACATCGCAAAACCCGCGGCCATCCACATAACTAATGCACCGCAAATCAAAAAATAAAAGGTATCTAAGGCATACGCCAATTCAAAAGTCGTTTCCATGTTTACTCTCCTTATAATGCTTCGTTATCAGCTTCACCAGTACGAATGCGTACTGCGCGCTCGAGGTCATAAACGAACACTTTTCCATCTCCGATTTTGCCGGTTTTGGCAGAATCAGTAATCACTTCGACCAGGCGATCTACTTGGTCATCCTGCACCGCGATTTCCAATTTTACCTTAGGTAAAAAATCAACTTGGTACTCAGCACCACGATACAGTTCCGTGTGGCCTTTTTGACGACCAAACCCTTTCACTTCTGTCACAGTTAGTCCTTCGACACCTGTTTCTGAAATAGCCTCTCTTACATCATCGAGCTTGAATGGCTTAATGATTGCTGTAATGAGTTTCATAGTTATGTTCTCCATCATCTTTTTTAAATGTTCAATCTTTCATTACAATCTTTGTGCCATTAATATATTTTAATTATAAATCAACAATTTAAATCATTTTAACACCGAAGCGAACGCAATCTTGTGCACCACATAAATTCAATTAATGTTCGCTATGCACCGATTTGGTGCGTGATTTTTGAGCACTTATTTACAGAAAATTTTAGTACTAAAAGTGAGCACAAATGCTTTGCATATGGATGAACTAGAGTATCAATGTTGACACAGATAAGAGTGGATTGTGGTACTTGCTTCAAGCAAAATCTATCCGCCTAACAAACGCTTCCACCACGATTTTTGCTTGGGTTTGGGTGCTGGCGGTTGTTCTTTTTGGACCTGTCCTTGACAGGTTTTGACAAGTTCGGATAACCCGGATTTTATCGCCGGAAGCGAAACATTGTCAGGACAACCTGGGGTCATGCGTGCCCCGCTTGTGGGATCAAAATGCGCAATAACCACTCCTTCTGGGAAGCGTTGCGATAAAGATTTAGGCGTCATCGTTTGTTGCCAATCACTATAGATCCGCAACGCGCCACTACTGCCTGACAATCCTGTGGTCGCGTTATTGTCATCCCCAACCCAAATCGCGCTCACTAAGTTGCGATCAAAGCCAGCAAACCAACTATCGCGATAATCATTAGTTGTCCCTGTTTTACCTGCCATATTCACTTTGGGAAATCGTTTGCCAAGACTTTTGGCCGTGCCGTCTTTAGTGACTTTATGCAGCGCATAGTTGAGTAAATACGTCACCGCTTCATCGACGCGCTGGTCGTGATAGCCACCGTGTTGCCAAAGTAGCTCATTGTCCGCTGATACCACTGCTGTGACAGTATGTACAGGTCGATATTCTCCATTATTTGCAAGGGTTTGGTACATTTGCACTACATCCACCGGCGCCAAATTGACAGCTCCCAAGGTAATGGCCGGTAATTGAGCAATAGGTTTATCGATGCCCAAGCGTTGTATCGTATCAATCAGGTTTGACAAACCTAGATTCAAGGCGGTGTCTACCGCGGGTAAATTGTAAGACTGAGTTAACGCTTGTAGTAATGGTACTGCTCCGCGATATTCTTTGTCAGCGTTTTGTGGCTCCCACACTTGCCCATCATCGGTTGTCAAACTAAGTGGTGCATCTTTGAGTATCGTCGCCAAATGATACGTGTCAGCTTGTTCTAGTGCGGTCAAATAAATTGCCGGTTTGACCAACGAGCCTATGGATCGCTGCATATCTAAGGCGCGATTAAACCCACTTTCATCGACGTAACGAGAGCCTATGATAACACGCAATTCCCCTGTTCGGATATCGCTTACCACCATCGATGCCTGTAAGTTATCTAGCTTACGGGTCTTTGCAATGCTCTCGGTGCGCTGTTTCAGTGCTTGTTCAGCTCGCCGTTGCGCGTTGATATCTAGACTGGTAAAGACTTTTACCCCAGAGCTACGCAAGTCCGGGTCTGCAAGCACCGTTTTGAGTTCACGTCGCACTTTATCCATAAAGGCGGGGTGTTTGCCACTGGCAAGACTCGCCCCTGACGCCACAGTCAATGGTGCTTCAATCGCAGCCAAATAGGTCGCTTTATCAATTTTATCCGCCTCAAACAAAATGCGTAGCACCAAATCGCGACGGGTCTTAGCGCGTTCTGGTTTGCGTTTTGGATTGTAATAAGACGGTCCTTTAAGCATGCCGACTAAGGTAGCGATCTCGGGTAAATTCAATTCATTGAGGGGGCGGTCAAAGTAAAAATGACTACCCAAGCCGAAGCCATGCACGGCCTTACCTCCGTTTTGTCCAACAAACACCTCATTCACATAAGCGATGATGATTTCATCTTTGCTGTAGCGAGCATCAATGACTAATGCCATTAAGGCTTCTTTGAGTTTGCGGGTGTAAGATTGCTCACGGGTCAAATAGAGGTTTTTCACTAACTGCTGAGTGAGGGTACTGCCGCCTTGGACTTTGCGACCTGCGGAAATATTGGCTAATAATGCGCGCACAATAGCCAGAGGGTTAACCCCCCAATGCGTATAAAAATTGCGGTCTTCCACCAATACTAACGCGTCGAGTAACAGCGGAGGCAAATCCGCTTGAGTCACCAGCATTCTATCTTCACGACTGCCAGAAGACAGGCGGGTCACGAGCCAAGGTTCCAGGCGTATGGCGTTTACTTGGCGCTGATCTTGGATGATTTGGGCAATCCGAGCATTGCGCCAACGCAAGGTAATACTGCTTTGGCCAGCAAAACCTTCAGGAAAATGAAACGCGCGACGTACCACATTCAAACTCGCGCCGTTGATACTGTACTCTCCTACACGGGAGGCGGAGCCAACTTTGCGATAGCCAAGCAGTTCCAGTTCATCGACGACTTCTTGAGGCGTAATTTCTTGTTTGAGTTCAATTACCAAGGGGCGTGCAAAGATCTGAGCCGGCACTTGCCATTTGTTGCCAGAAAAATGCGGTTTGATCTGGGCATCTAGGTAAAACAAATAAGCCAACAACACAGTGGCCAGCACGATCACAAACGACCAAAAATGTGCTTTAAACCAATCCCACAGGGCCCGCATAGATAACCGTTCTTTTATTATTTGAATGCTGTAGATGATAGCACATGGTCATCAATAAGTGATGAATCAATGTTAAGACAAGCCTTGGCAAAACACATTCACCGCTGTTTCACACATCGCATCAATATGGCTGTTATCTGCGTACACTCCATCTATCAGCAAACGCGCTAAACCATGCATGGTTGCCCATGTAACTTGAGCGAGGCGCAACGTATCCTCCTCAGCTGCTAACAAGCCCTGCTCCTGCCAGGTTTTGGTCATTTGCACATGGTATTGGAAACAAGGGTACGCCTCATTCTTTAATTCATCCGTCGCCAGTCCTTGCTTCCATATCGCACGGTTAAACATCATGTCATACAAGTCCGGGTTATCTGCAGCATAGCCAATATATGAGCGAATGAACAATTGAAACTGGGCTTTGGGTGCCAAATCCTCCCGCGCAAACACACCACTGGCCATTTCATACCAAGAGACAAAGCCCTCTAAAGCCAAGGCACAGAGCAAGGTATTTTTGTCTGCAAAATGATGATACGGCGCCGTGCGTGACACATTGGCCTTGTCTGCCAGTTTGCGCAACGACAAGCCAGCCAAGCCTTCGTGTTTGATAATGTCACGGGCGGTATCGATAAGTACCGTGCGCAAATCGCCGTGGTGATAGGTAGATTTCTTTGCTTTCATATGGTGATCATAACACGCATCTTGACACTGTCAAAATCATACGCTAATTTAGACAGTGTCAAGATAGTGCCACAACAAACCACAATATGCATCGTCTTGATATGAACATACCTATAAAAATAACAACTTCTAATTACGAGTTTCAATTTACAATCGGAGCAAACTTATGACCGCCAGCCTTGCGACAGAACCAGGCAAAACGTTGTACCCACATTTATTCGAACCCTTAGATTTAGGTTTCACCACACTCAAAAATAGGGTCATTATGGGCTCCATGCATACTGGCCTTGAAGAGGCCGAAAATGGGCACATCCGTATGGCTGAGTATTACGGTCAACGCGCGCGTGGAGGAGTAGGACTTATTGTCACCGGTGGTATCGGTCCAAATGATGAAAGCTCGACGCATGAACACACCAAACTCATCGACAGTGACGAACAAGTTGCTTTGCACAAAATCGTCACCGATGCGGTGCATGAAACCGATTGCAAAATTTGCCTGCAGATCCTACACACAGGTCGTTATGCGTATAACCCACGTCTACTTGCGCCATCTGCGATCCGTGCCCCCATCAACAAGCACGTACCACGCGAAGCGACAGAAGCTGATATCCAAAAACAAATTGATGATTTTGTGTTTACGGCCATGCAGGCCAAACGCGCTGGGTATGACGGCGTTGAAATTATGGGCTCTGAGGGCTACTTCCTCAATCAGTTTATTGCCCAACGCACCAATCAGCGCACCGATGACTGGGGCGGTGACTATCGCAATCGCATTCGTTTGCCCATTGAAGTGGTACGCCGTGTACGTGAAGCAGTCGGAGATAATTTTATTATTATTTATCGCTTGTCGATGTTGGATCTTGTTGAAGGTGGCTCAACCCATGATGAAGTGGTTGAGTTGGGTTTAGCCATTGAACAAGCGGGCGCAACGATTATCAATACGGGCATCGGCTGGCACGAAGCTCAAATCCCGACGATTGCCACACGTGTGCCACGAGCAGCCTTCACTTGGGTGACCGAAAAATTCAAACAAGCGCTATCGGTGCCGGTGATCACATCCAATCGCATCAACATGCCAGATGTAGCTGAATCTGTATTAGCTCAAGGTCATGCAGATATGGTGTCTATGGCTAGACCGTTTTTGGCCGATCCTGAGTTTATGAACAAAGCTTTGGCAGGTCGCGCTGATGAAATCAATACCTGTATCGGGTGTAATCAAGCGTGCTTGGACAATATCTTTAGTGGATATATGACCAGTTGCTTGGTGAACCCACAAGCCTGCCACGAAACCGAATTTGTGATCACCAAGACCTCGCAACCCAAACAAGTCGCAGTGATCGGTGCAGGGCCTGCCGGTTTATCTGCTGCGGTTACCGCTGCCGAACGGGGTCATCACGTTACGTTGTTTGACGGGGGCAGTGAAGTGGGCGGACAGTTTAATATCGCCAAACAAATCCCCGGCAAAGAAGAGTTTTACGAAACGTTGCGCTATTACAGTCGTAAATTAGAATTACTTGGGGTAAGCGTCAAACTCAATACCTTTGTCAGCACACAGATGCTCAATGACAGTGACTTTGATGAAGTTGTGATTGCAACGGGGATCAAACCGCGCACACCGGATATTCCAGGTATTGAACACGAGAAAGTCATGGGCTACTTAGATGTATTACGGGACAAAAAACCCGTCGGGCAGAAAGTCGCGATCATTGGCGCAGGCGGGATTGGTTTTGATACGTCAGAGTACCTCAGTCATGCCGGCAAGGCAGCCAGTACAGATATCCCCACTTTTATGAAGGAATGGGGTATCGATATGACCTTCACCGCACGCGGTGGTGTAGAAGGCGTGCAACCCGAAGTCACGCCCTCACCGCGAGAAATCACGCTGTTACAACGCAAAACCTCTCGTGTAGGCTCAAATTTGGGCAAAACCACGGGATGGGCGCACCGTTTAGGCTTGTTAAACAAAGGCGTCAAGATGCTCAACGGCGTGGAATACATCAAAATCGATGATGCGGGTCTGCATATCCAGCGCGATGGCGAGAGTCATGTGCTTGATGTAGATAACATCATCATATGCGCTGGACAAGAGCCGGATGCAGATATTGCTCAAAACCTCAATAAGCCTTACCACTTGATTGGTGGTGCAGATTTGGCCGTTGAATTGGATGCCAAACGCGCTATTGCACAAGGCATGACAATCGCAGCAGCCATCTAAGTTAAACGTCAAATATGCATACCTAAACCAGGGGGTTGAGTCGCATCCCGCTCAAAGTCCTTGGTTTCATCTATCTTACTACCACTCTAGTCTAACCTCACTGGACAATTATTCACCGCAAAATTACTATGAACACTTCGCACATTTGAACAGGGCAAGGAAAGACCATGGGACACAATGAGCAAGACCAGATCCTACAAAATATTCAAAAATACTCACAAGTATTCAACGCTATGGTACAAGATGTACTGTGCAAACAAGCCAAAGACGGTGGGCAAGGCGATAACCTCACTTCCATGTTTGACCCTAATAAACTCTTGTCTTTGCTATCGGATGAAATCGAGATTGATTCGTCCAAATTACTGCAATCACAAATGTATTTCATGGAACAGCAAACCGCATTATGGCAACAAGCTAGCCAAGCCATGATGGGCGAAAAATTTGAGCCTGTCGTCAGTGAAGGCCGTGGTGACCACCGTTTTAAACACGATGAATGGTCAGAAAACCCGGTATTTAACTACATGAAACAGGCGTATTTGTTGAATTCCCAAATGCTTGAAAGTGTCGTTGATGCGATGTCATTTAAGGATCGTAAAACCGGGGAACAAATCAAGTTTTACACGCGTCAATACATCAACTCGGTATCGCCAACGAATTATGTGCTGACCAACCCAGAAGTATGTGAAGAATTGCTCAAAACCAATGGTGAAAGCATCCTCAAAGGCATGCAAAACTTCATGGCGGATTTGGAAAAAAGTCCCATTGAGGCATTCAAAATCACCCAAACAGACCCCGATGCGTTTACAGTTGGTGAAAACCTCGCGAATACCCCTGGCGAAGTGGTGTTCCAAAATGAAATGATGGAATTGATTCACTATCGCCCGAAAACAGAGAAAACCTTTAGTCGTCCCCTATTGTTTACCCCTCCGTTTATTAACAAATACTACGTACTGGATTTGGACCAACAAAAATCCATGGTGCGCGGTTTATTAGAAGCGGGTCATGAAGTATTTATGATCTCGTGGGTGAACCCTGAAGCCAATTTGAGCGATAAAGACTTTACTGACTACATGAAACTCGGCCCCATCGTTGCGCTTGATGTCGTTTGCGATATCACTAAAGCCAAAGACGTAAACTTAACGGGCTTCTGCGTCGGTGGTACGCTAAGTTCTGTGACCACAGCGTATTTGCGTGCACAAGGGGATACGCGAGTGGGTTCGTTGACTTTATTTACGACCCTATTAGATTTTGCTGAGCCAGGTGAGATTGGTAACTACTTAACGGAAGATATGCTCAAAGTCCTGGAGCAAAATGCCGAAGTCAAAGGGATATTTGATGGCCGTATTTTAGGTCTGTCATTTAGTTTGTTACGTGAAAACAGCCTGTTTTGGTCGTTCTTCATTAAAAACTACTTACAAGGCAAAGACCCCGCACCTTTTGATATTCTATACTGGAACTCCGATTCTACTAACATCACTGGTGCCTGTTACAAGCAGTATCTACGCACTACATACTGGGATAATAAACTCATTGAACCCGGTGCATTCGAAATCGACGGCATTGGTATTGATTTAAAGAACATCGATGTTCCAGTTTATTCTATTGCAACCATCGCTGACCACATCGTGTTGTGGCAATCTGCCTACAACAGCATGCAACACGTAAGTGGTGATGTGCGCTTTGTGTTAGCCGGTTCTGGCCACTTGGCAGGTGTCATCAATCCGATTGAAGGCGGTAAATATCCCCATTGGTTGAACCCTGAGTTAGGCTCTGACGCCGAAGCTTGGTTTGCGGGTGCACAGCAGCACGAAGGTAGCTGGTGGGGTGACTGGTACAAATGGTTAGCCGATAAGTCTGGCAAGCAAACCAAAGCCCTTACCCCTGGTACACACAAGGATTATCCAGCCTTATATCCAGCTCCAGGCCAGTACGTGTTGAAGCGTTTAGACTAGTATACAAATAGTTATCAAAGGCCACATCAGTGGCCTTTTTTATGCTTTTATTTTGAAATTGTGCAGTGCATCATTTATGCTAAGGGGGTCTTTATCAAGGAACAATCGTGATTACTATCAAAAAATACCCCAATCGACGTCTATACGATACCAGTAAAAGTGCCTATATCAATTTGGAAGATATCAAAGACCTGATCAACGAGCGCGTAGAATTTGAAATCATTGATTCAAAGACGAAAGAAGTGATCACCAAATCGGTTTTGTTGCAAATTATCAGCGAATCCGAAACCAACCAAGCCCAATCATTGTTAACCGATAAATTATTGCGTCAACTGATCCGGTTTTATGATTCGGATATGCAACCTGTACTGCGCCAGTATTTGGAACAATCGTTAGTGTCTTTCATGGAGCAACAAGATCAAATGCAAGGCATGATGAAAACCATGGTCGACAACTCACCGCTGGGTTTGTTTACCAAAATGATGGAATCCAACATGCAGGCTTGGCAACCGCACAAAAAAGACCAACCTAAAGATGAGTGAACTCTGTCCTTGCTGCAGTGGCAAACTATACCGCACATGTTGTCAGCCGCTACACAAAGGCAAAATATCTGCGTCAAGTGCTGAAGCGCTCATGCGTTCTCGATACAGCGCCTACGCCTTGCAACAATTCGCTTATGTTTTACATACCTATGCCAAAGCACAGCAAGTCGATTTTTCCTTGACCGACCTCGCGCAAGATGCGGATACCACGGAATGGTTACATCTTGCGGTTGAAGCCAGTACAGCGAACTCGGTGCGTTTTAAAGCTTATTACCGAGTACAAAACGAACTGTATATGTTGCATGAACTCTCAGAATTTGTTCAGGAACAAGGCGAATGGCGCTATACCACCGGTGACATCCAACCTGATAGCGGCGTGGTTAAACACGAACGCAATGCTGTGTGTTTTTGTGGTAGCGACAAAAAGTTTAAGCGCTGTCATGGCTAACTCAATAGAGACGATTAGGACGGTCAGTAAATAATGGCTGTACATCTACTTATCAAATCATTCAAGCCTCATTTTTTGCGCACCGCACAAATTTTAAAACTCAATAAAAACAATCACCAACATAAAAACACCTTCTTTTTTGTTGCGGCGCAACATTTTTCACTTGACTATTCTTTAACCAATCCACTATAGTTACACCATACAAATGTTGCAGTGCAACAAAACGAGTCAAAATTGATTAAGGAAAGCGTCATGTTTGGTAAATTCACAGAGCAAGTCAAGAAATCTTCGCAACCTATGGGGTCGTTGTTCGCGTTAAACACAAAAGCTTTAGAAACTTTTTCACAACAGCAAACTGAATTCTTTACCGGCTTTATGGCTGACAGTGTTAAGTATGTTGAATCACTCAGTGTACAAACCGAAGTAAAAGGTTTTGTCGCAGCACAAACTGCCTATGCAGAATCGGTTAAAGATCGTTTTGCCCATGCATCGAAAGCAACCTACGGCCACGTTAACAAACTGCGTGACGAATACGCTGCGGTATTAAAGTCTTCTTTAGAAGATTTGCCGAATGCGCAAGAATTAGCCAAAGAAGTTGCCAAAGTTGCACCTGTTGCAAAACCAGCGGCACAGCCTGAAGCGAAAAAAGCAGCTGAGCCAAAAGCAGAAGCCGCACCGGTAAAAGCAAAACCAGCCGCTAAGCAGCCCGCCAAAAAAGCGGCAAAAAAAGCAGCGCCAAAAGCGGAAGCAAAACCAGCTGAGAAACCTGCAGTCAAAACCGCTCAAGTAAAAGCAGAAAAAACACCAGCAGCACAACCTCGTGTTGCTCCGGAAACAAAATCTTCGACTCCAGCAAAAGCTGCAGCGAAATAAGTTATATCACTATTTTAATTAACGGAGAAATACCATGTTTGAACAATTAAACGTACAACTTAAAGAGTCAATGAAACCAGTAACAGAATTAGCATCTTTGAACATGTCTACATTACAAGACATCGCTGAGAAGCAAAATGCATTATTCTCTACTTTACTTAACGACGGCATGTCTTTCGTAGAATCAGCTGCTCAACAAAAAGACGTGATGAGCCTTGCTGAAACTCAAAAAGCTTACGTTGAAGGTTTACAAGAAACGGTAACTGACGCTGCTAAAGAAACGTATGAAGTGATCACAGCTGCTCAAAAACAAGCAACTGACCTGATCAAAGCAACGTCTGAAGAGTTCTCAAGCAAAGTTGCTGCAGCTGCTACTGCAAAATAAGTAAGACCTCTACCAAACACTTCGAGGTCCCTTTTCTAGGAACCCGAAGTGTTTTTGTTTCTGACCGTTGTATTCACTCTCGAGTGTCTTAGTCAAGGAGAACCCAATGAATAACTATCAGGCCTATGACTTCTTGTCCCGCGGTGCACACTTCATGCACGAAGGTTTTAGTTTAATCAATGATATTAGTACCCACCCGACTAATCCGTTTGCCTATACTTGGGCCGGACGAGTCAGTAATGCAACGCTTGAGACGATGATGCGTTTGACCCGTCGTTATGAAAAACTGGGCTTTAATATTGATGAAATAGTGTGTGACAACCGTACTTACTTAGTAAAAGAAGAAACCGTCTTGTCCAAACCGTTTTGTGATTTGATCCACTTTAATCGCGTAGGTAAATCTGACAACCACAAAGTGTTGTTAGTTGCGCCTCTATCAGGGCATTTCGCAACGTTGCTCAAAGGTACGGTTGAGGCGTTATTGCCCGACCATGAGGTGTACATTACCGATTGGGCTGATGCGCGAGAAGTACCTTTAGCAGAAGGCCCCTTCTCTTTTGATTGCTATGTCCGATACCTGATTGAATTTATGCAATTTTTAGGGCCTGACACGCATTTAATTGCGATTTGTCAACCGACCGTACAGGCATTAATCGCAACAGCCATCTTAGCCGAGCGCAAAGATGCTGCGACGCCCAAATCACTGACATTAATGGCAGGACCGATTGACCCAACCAAAAACCCAACTCGAGTCAATACTTTCGCGCATGAACGGCCAATGAGCTGGTTTGAAAATATCGCCATTATGGAAGTACCGTATGGTTATCCTGGTCAAGGTCGCAAAGTGTACCCTGGTTTTATGCAACTCGGTGGATTTATCTCGATGAACCAAGAAACGCACACCAAAAAGTACATGAACTTTTTTCAAAACATCTTGTTTGGTGAAAAAGAAGACAGTGATCGTTTCCGTGCTTTCTATGATGAATATATGGCAGTGCTGGATATCCCTGCAGAGTTTTACCTTGAAACCATTGAGCGCATCTTCAAAAACAATGAATTAGCGCAGGGTAAAATCACCTATGAGGGTCAATTAGTCGACTTTACCGCTATTGATAACACAGCGTTATTGACTGTTGAAGGCGCAGATGACGATATTTGCGGTTTGCAACAAACTGAGGCCGCGCAAGTTATTTGTAGCAATATTCCTAAGAATATGCGTAAGCACCATGTACAAGTGGGCGCAGGGCATTATGGCATTTTCAGTGGCTCTAAATTCCGTCAACATATCCGCCCGTTGATCACAGAATTTATACAAACTTACGACAAATAACGAGCTTATTTCATTAGGTAGAGCTTTGCTTTGATTTTAAGGGCTCTACCTGCTTACTTCGCTTGATAAACCGTTTGGTTGTTCCACTTAGAATATGCTTAAATAAATGCATCATCATTACAAGGTTGTAATCTATGCGTGCGTTCTTACTCCCCCTTTGTTTGTTTACTACTTTATCCGCCAACACTGCTATTGCTAAAGAGATTGATTTTGCTGCATGCGTTGACGACATTCGCCAACAGGCTTTGTCACAAGGGATCACCGAACAAACATTAGTAAGTACCTTAGATCAAGCTAAACAAAGACCTAAAGTAGTCCAACTGGATAAGAGTCAGCCAGAGTTTTTATCTACCTTCGAAGATTATTATACCAAGCGGGTAAATGATTGGCGAACCAACAAAGGCCGTGAATTACTTGCCAAACATCGTGATTTTTTACGCGAACTGACTCATCGCTATGGTGTACCGGGTCCCTACTTAATCGCTTTTTGGGGATTAGAAACCAATTATGGTAACTATAAAGGTAATATCCCAACCCTTGACGCACTGTCTACCTTGGCATGTGAACCTCGCAGAAAGACGTTTTTCACCCGTGAGCTATTAACGGTATTAGATATCATTCAAACCCAACAACTTGATGTGTCGACTCTTAAAGGATCATGGGCAGGGGCGATGGGGCATACGCAATTTATGCCGAGTACTTACGCCCAATATGCGATTGATGGCGATGGGGATGGGCTCATTGATTTGTTCAATTCGGAGCGTGATGCACTAGCTTCAGCAGCCAACTTTCTGCATCAACTAGGTTGGCAAGCAGGCTATCGTTGGGGACGAGAAATCCTATTACCTGAAAATTTTGATTATCGTTTAGCGGATAAAAATCAACGTCACCCCTTATCATTTTGGCGTAAGCAAGGGGTTCAAACGGTGTTTGGACACCCTTTGCCCGATATTGATTTAGAGGCTGCCGTGATTGTACCTTCGGGTTATCGAGGGCCGGTGTTTTTGGCTTATCACAATTTCCGGGTCATCATGCGCTGGAATAATTCCCAGTCTTATGCCATTGCTGTTGGTAAGCTCGCCGAACAAATCAATCATGCGCCAGGTATCGTTACTGAATTTCCTGCTAATGTTAAAATCAGGATGGTTGAGGCCAAAGCCCTGCAACGTGCACTCAAAGACAGAGGTTATAATATTTCTGGTGTAGATGGGATTATTGGTAGTAAAACGCGGGCTGCGATACGTGCGTTTCAGTTAGATCAAGGGTTAATCGCCGATGGGTTTGCTCATCCTGAGGTGTTTGCTGCATTAGGGATTGAACGTTCCTAAACTGTGCAATGAAAAAAAACCAGAAGACAAACGACACCTGAGTTAGCAAGTGTGTTTTTACAACTGGTCTTAAACCTACATCCCTATAACATCCGTGTGAAAAGCACGCTCGATGTGCTTCAACAGACCTTACAGGTCTTAATACATATGCTGACCACCATTGATAGACAGAGTAGAACCGGTAATAAATCCAGACTCATCATCAACTAAGAACGCTACACTGTTCGCGATATCTTCTGGACGACCTAGTCGACCAACAGGGATCGTGCGGATGATTTTAGCCAGGACCTCTTCCGGTACTGCGCGAACCATATCAGTATCAACGTAACCCGGTGCAATGGCATTAACCGTGATACCTTTACCGGCGCCTTCCTGAGCTAATGCTTTAGTGAAACCATGGATACCAGACTTCGCCGCCGCATAGTTAACTTGGCCATACTGACCCGCTTGACCATTTACAGAGCCAACATTGATAATACGACCAAACTCACGCTCACGCATGCCTTCAATCACCGCTCGACAAGTGTTGAAGCATGATGCTAAGTTGGTTTGGATAACCGCATCCCACTGCTCGAATGACATACGATGCATCGTGCCGTCACGGGTAATACCCGCATTGTTGACCAGTACATCAACTGGTCCAAAATCATTTTCAATTTGTTTGATCGCTGCTTGAGTTGCATCAAAATCAGAAACATCAAATTTAAATGCTGCTATGCCTGTACGCTCAGAAAACTCTCGCGCTTTTTGATCGTTGCCACCATAATTTGCAACTACCGTGTAACCTTTTTCTTTTAACTTGACGCAGATCGCTTCACCGATGCCACGCGTACCGCCTGTAACTAATGCAACTCTTGACATAAAATGTTTCCTTTATTCCTTGTTTAACGCGATGAAACGTGCTGGTATTTTGTTAAAATCACTATTTCATCATGGTCGAACACATCGACTTAACGCCTATTAAACAACAACTAGTGCACATTTTTTATTCGACCATGGTGTTATCTAATAAAAAATGACATAGATCTTTATAAATGGATTGTTTATTAAATATCCAGCGCTTTGTTTTTTTAACATAAATTTATCCGTTTCTAAGTAAGTAAATATTTTTCTAATGTGAGTTTGATTTATGTTCAATGTATGTTTTTGTATTTGTGATTGTGTAATGTGTGTAAATACGCCATCATAGGAACCTATTTACTGAGCTAGGCTCATCCCGCCTTTTTTTCAGATTTCGCTATATTAGATTTAAATTATGCAGCACTCTTTTCGTCTTACAATTCAATGCCCAGACCAAGTTGGTCTGGTTGCGACAGTAGCCCAATTTCTAGCGCAATATGGCGCAACAATTTTAGAGGCTAACCACCATACTGATTTAACCACTCAGCGCTTTTTTATGCGCCATGAGATCCAAGCGGACAGTGTCGATTTGGATATGCAAACCTTTGAAGCAGCGTTTACCCCGATTGCCAAGAAGTTTTCGATGCAGTGGAGCATTTCCAACCCAAGTGCCCTACCTAAAGTCGCATTGTTAGCCAGTCATGAAACGCATTGTTTAGCTGATTTATTGCACCGCTGGCACACCGGTGAGCTCAACTGCGATATTCCCTGTATTATTGCCAACCACCAAACCATCGCGGATATCGCTGCATGGTATAAAGTCCCCTTTCACTTTGTAGATTTTAAAAATCAAAGCAAAACCGCGGCCTTTGCTGAGGTCGATTCGCTATTAGATGGGTATACGGTCGATACCGTCGTGCTTGCTCGATTTATGCAAATTCTGCCTGAGAGCATGTGTCACAAATGGGCTGGCCGAGCCATCAATATTCACCACAGCTTTTTACCCTCTTTTGCCGGCGCCAAACCGTACCAGCAAGCTTATGACCGCGGGGTCAAACTCATTGGTGCGACGTGTCATTACGTCACCAGCGATTTGGATGAAGGACCGATTATCGAACAACAAGTCATGCGCATCTCGCATTCTGACTCAGCCAAAGATATGGTGCGCAAAGGGCGTGATTGTGAAAAAACGGCATTGGCCAATGGTTTGCGCTTCCATTTGGAAGATCGTGTGATCATCGATGCGAACAAAACCATCGTATTTGCTTAACCAGACTGTCATTCGGGACACCTTATGCAAGACTATGAAAGTCAACCTTTACGTTCACGAGTCAGTGGAGATGGCCACATTTAATTAGTCATTGAGGTTAGATATGAAAAAGTGGATATTGCTCATCTTTAGTATCATCACTGTAGTTATGAGCGCCTATTGGTTCAGTTTGGATAAAAACGTGCGTTTTTTGATCCTCAATCCACCGGCGAGCGAAAACCCCTTGTTTTGGACGACAGAACAACGCGATGCTGCCTTTCGTGCCACGGAGAAACTCAAAATTTTGCCCGTGCGAGTGATCGCAAAAGGCGAGATACGCACACTTCCTGAAGGTGCGCCACTCAATCTCGATAACACGCAGTTGACTGAGCTGCTTAGGACATTACGTGTGGCAGGTTTAGTAGTGTTACACCGCGGTGAATTGCGTTTTGAGCACTACGGTTTGGACTTTAGTGCGGATGAAAAATGGACCAGTTTTTCGGTTGCCAAGTCCTTCACCTCTACCTTAGTCGGCGCTGCTATCAAAGATGGGTTTATTACCAGTCTAGAAGACAAAGTCAGTACCTACATCCCTGATATGCAAGGAAGTGCTTATGATGATGTGACTATCCACCAACTTTTGACCATGACGTCCGGGGTAGCATGGAATGAAAGTTATACTGACCCCAACTCTGACGTCAATCAATTTAATAATCATCAGCCCGAACCCGGCGTCGATGCGGTAGCCAGCTACATGCGCCGACTACCACGTGCGGTTCCTGCTGGTACACAATACAATTACAGTACCGGCGAAACCAATCTCATAGGCTTGTTACTCAGCTCTGCCACGGGCAAAAATCTCTCCGCCTACCTCAGTGAAAAAGTGTGGCAACATATCGGTGCTGAACAGCACGCATCATGGCTTCTCAATGCCTCCGGACATGAAATCAGTGGCTGTTGTATCCAAGCTAGCACACGTGACTATGCTCGTTTCGGCGACTTCATCCTTAACGGTGCAACAGTAAACGGTGTGAGCATTGTGCCAGAGGGATACTTGAGCCAAGCAACGAGCACTCAGGTGACCTTTGGCTCTGATACGCTCAGCTACGGATACCAGTGGTGGATCAATGCCGATGGGAGTTTTCAAGGCCGGGGCATATTTGGCCAAGGGATCTATATCGACCCAGCCAAGGAGTTAGTCATCGCCATCAATGCGAATTGGCCAATGGCGAACGACGACAAGTACATACGCATGCGTAGCGAGTTGTACGAATTACTGCGTAGTGCGCTTGACTAACCAGTCCATAATCGCATTTTGCAACCAAATCGGCGCAATGCGATTCATCCAAAACGTACATTTAGCTAAGAACCCTGGGATGATCATAAAGCGCCGACGCTCAAGTCCTTTAATGATTTGAGGTACCGCCTCAGACAAAGTCAAACGACCGGCAAAATCTTTGAGCACTCGCGTGGCTGGATGCATAGTTTGGATTTCGGTTTGTACCATCGGTGTATCTATCTCTGGTGGACAGATCACGCTAATATCAATGTGTCCGGCATACTCACAACGCAGGCATTGCGCAAAACCCAAGACCGCAAACTTACTGCTACCATAGGCACTATAGCCATAAATACCCACTGTCCCGGCCATAGAAGCAATGAATGCAAAATGACTGCCCTGCTCCATTACAGGTAAACATGCAGCAGCAAGATGACGTGAACCAAGCACATTGACTTGATAACTTTGGGTGAAATCCTGAGCGCTCAATTCACTAAACGGGCCTGCGCGCAGGATCCCTGCACAATTAACTACTAAATCTGGCGCGCCCCAGTCACTGACCAGTGTTTTGATAACTTGGTTAACCTGTTGTTGATTAGCGATATTCGCACTGAGATAGCGCGTATCTAAACCTTGTACGATGCGTAGCACATCCGCTGTCAGGCTATCAGACAACGTTTCACGTTGGGGGAGATCCAAGATAGCAACCCAATAACCTGCACCAAGGTAATGTTTGACGAGTTCCAGGCCTATGCCACTGAGACCACCTGTAATTAACGCTATCTTTTTGGTATCCACGCTTCCCCCTTTAGTCCCACTCTTTGCTTAACTTTTCTTATTGTTGATTGCCGTCTTTTTGTTCATGTTGATAAATACCAAACGCGGCTTAGTCAGGGCTTGTTGTATCTGGTTCAAGATATTGTGCAATCACCTCTAAACTTCGAGCAAGGGCGCCTTGATTGGTGCTTAATACACGTTGGCCTGCTTGCCCATGAGTTTGTTTTAATTCTGGCTGGGCATACCACGTATCCACTAGCGCTACGCTTTGCTCCACATTATGCGTGGTATGCAGCGCTTCCACTTCGGCGAGTTTGGCACATATCACTGGATTGTTATGTTGATGCGGCCCCATGATGACTGGCACACCAAAATAAGCCGGTTCCAACGCATTATGCCCACCGCGATTATTAATACTACCACCGACAAACGCCACATCTGCACAACTATACAAAGGAGTGAGTACGCCCATGGCATCTACCAAGACGACTTCAATTTGCGCCGTTAACAACTCCGGGGTGGCCTGCCACTGTGTCCACGTGATATAAGGAATATCCTGTTCATCTAAGAGGCTTGCTACCACTGCAAAGCGCTCTGGATGACGTGGCACGATGCACAATAAACTCTCGTCAATACCAAGCCCTGCTTGAACATCCAACCAATGACGTTCTTCTTGATCGTGGGTGGAGCCTGCGATCAATACAAATCGCTCGCTCACTTGTTGAGCGAACTGCTGCACTTTCTCTGGCACATTGATATTGCTCAGCTGATCAAATTTTATATTGTGGGTTAGGGTTAATTTTTCCTCGGGCATTCCCAAGTAGCGATAAGCTTGATGATCACGCTCTCCTTGTGCCATGACATGGCTTATATTTGCTAACATTGGTGTAAATAACGCTGACAGTTTTTGGTAACGCTGCGCTGAACGCTCTGTCATACGTGCATTAAGGATCAATACGGGAATATCTGCCTTGGCACATTGCCGTATCATGTTTGGCCATAATTCGACTTCAGTAACCAAGCACCGCTTAGGCCGAATCGTCTTAATAAAACTGTGCATCAACCAAGGTAGGTCATACGGCAAATAATGATGTACAACCTGACCCGCAAAGATATCATGCAAACGTTGCGCGCCGGTAGGGGTGGTGGTGGTAACCAGAATTTTGGTATCGGCATTGTCCGCTAACAGGACTTTGATCACACAGGACGCTGCGACAACCTCACCGACTGATACACAATGAAACCAATAATCGACGCGACGACCACTGAAGTTGATGATCCCATAGCGCTCGGCGCGTTTATGTACCCAAGGATCGCGCGTCAAGCCTTTTTTAACGCTCCATTTGATGACAGCAAAACAATATATAAATGTAATGAGTAGATCATAAATGAAGTATATCAGTACAGCAGAGAGATTTCGTTTTGCAGGCATGGAAGGGTACACGTCGCTTAATCACACAATATTTAGATTTGCATTGTAACGACAAGTGACCAAAAGGCAAACTAACGACGTAAGTGCTTTGGCTTATCCCCACGCATACCTCAGTGGTATTTTAGGTTACTGTATGTTTAACTTGATATTCAGGCGCTGTGTAAGTCTGCTCATACACAATAGTAGAAAGACGTGAAAATGCCTCAACCACATCATGAAATGAAACATACAACGGTGCAAACCCCACCCGTAAAATATCTGGGGCACGAAAATCGGCAATCACGCCAGCCTTTATCCATGCTTGGCAAATTGCAAATGCTTGTGGGTGTGTAAATGCTAACTGACTGCCTCGGTTCTGTGTGTTATATGGCGCAATACAAACGAGTTCAGCTAACTGAGGGGTTTGAGCACAGAGTGCTAATGCAAATTCGGAGAGTGCGAGTGATTTGCTACGTATATCGCAGATTGTAACATCGCGATAGACTTCCAACGCTGCATCTAATGCCGATAAAGACAAAATTCCGGGCGTACCTGCCAAAAAACAGTCAACACCAGCCGCCGGTTGATATTCAGCGTCAAATGCGAAAGGTTGGGTGTGTCCCATCCAGCCCGTCAAGGTATGTTGAATACACGAGTGATGACACGGATGCGCATAGATAAAGGCTGGCGCACCAGGTCCACCGTTGAGATATTTGTACCCACAACCGACAGCAAAATCAACTGACCATGCTTGCAAGTCTAATTCAATTACGCCTGCACTGTGAGCAAGATCCCACAACACCAATATACCATGAGCGTGTGCTGCTGCAGTGATGTCTTGGATCGATAACACTCGACCTGTTTTGTAATCCACATGAGACAAGACCAACACCGCGACACTCTCATCCATTGCTGAGAGCAAAGCATCTGTGGAGACTGTTTTGACCTGATACTGACCATTGCTTACTGGATGGGTAGCCAATCCTTGTAGCATGTAGCCATCAGTAGGAAAGTTACCCGCTTGCGTCAGGATGGTAGAACGCCCTGGTTGTAAAGCTAAGGCGGCAGTCAGGACTTTATGAATATTCACTGAAATGGAATCACAAGCAATTACCGTCTCAGGTTCGACACCTAAAATTGGTGCGAGTTTAGCACCGACTTTTTGTGGTAACCGGATCCAATCGTGCTGATTCCAGCTTTTGATCAAATCGCATCCCCACTGCTGACTGATGACGCTTTGTAAGTGGGTCTGTGTATGCTTAGTCAAAGGGCCCAATGAGTTACCATCAAGATAAATTTGGCCATCGGCGAGCAAAAACTCTGCCTTTTTATGCGCAAGAGGATCGTCGGCGTCGAGTTGTTGGGCTTGTTCAAAAAAATGCGTTGCTATCATAGTGACTCTTTTAGTGTTTGCATGATCTGTTGCCACGCTTGAGATTGAGCATGCACAAAATCAAAATGTCCTGCCCCTTTTATACTTTTTATATTTGCTTGTGGATGCCAAGCTTGATCTTCTGCAACGATATTATCTGCACTACCTGACCACAAAATCACTTGGCTCATATTACTCGCAAAACTTTGTTGAATAGGATTGATCGCTTTGCTGCGAGCTATCTCAGGAGTTGCAAATTGGGCAGCAGCTTTTTGACAGCTATTTAAGCTTGTGCCTTCTTGATCCTCTTTACCAAAATAATACTGCTCAAAATTGACTATACCCGCCAAACTATGCACCGCAATACTGCGTCCATTAGACCAAGAAGCATTGCCTTGCATGCTCGCCAACAGGGCTAAATGGCCACCGGCAGAGTGCCCTAGTAGATTCACAGTCTCTGTCCGGTCATATTCGACGTGTTGAAGGATGTGAGCTAAGCCGGCTTGCACATCCTCTAATGTTACTGGCCATCCACCGCCCGTTTCACCTGAACGACGGTATTCTAGCCCGACAACCGTAAAACCCTGCTCGGCAAGTGCACGCATCAAACCATAGGTGTGCTGAATATCAAATGCACTCAGCCAGCATCCACCGTGAATGAATACTAATAAGGGTTGTTGTGGATGTGGTGACCATACTTGATAAAACTGCGCCGTAGCAGCTCCATAAGTGACTGTTTGTGTGGCTGGCGTTGTGGCTTGTTCAAGTACCGCAGTATAAGGTACAGCGTTCAGATAAGCGTTTACGGAAGAGGGTAAAATAGGCTTGTTTTCAGATTGAGTGGGGAGGACTTGCGCACTCAACGGGGTTGCATGCACTGCTAAGTTTCCAACCACAAAGGATACGGTCCATCCGAGTATCATACACCACAAAACATGGCGCACGCGTACTGTGAAAGATGGACTGGAATAGTTCATAGCTTACCTTTTAGGTTGTTGTAAGAGCGTATTTTGCGTTTCTATCAAGGTTTTTAACTCTGCAATTTGCGCTTGTAAATCTTGAATTGTAGGTTCATCGGTTTGCTCTTCAGCTAGCATCGCCTGATGTTCCTTTTCCATAACCCCGACAACAATCCCTATCACCATATTCAAAAAGGCAAAAGCCGTGAAGAAAATAAAGGTGAAATAGAAAATCCATGAGAAAGGATAGACTTCCATGGTTTCATACATGACATCTGTCCAATCTTCAAAGGTCATCACTCGGAACAGGGTCAGCATAGATATCGCAATGTCTCCCCATAAGACCTCGTTAATAGGCGCAAAAATATAGCTACCAATCGCCGCGTAAATATAAAAAATAATGAACATCAACAATAAAACATAGAATAGTTGAGGCATTGCCTTGAGCAAGGAATTAATCAGTACCCGCAGTTCGGGGACAACTGAAATCATCCGCAATACTCTGAAAATCCTGACTAAACGAGCTAGCAGTGCCATTTCTGAGTCATCGACAGGGATCAGGCTGATAGCGACAACCAGCGTATCAAATACATTCCAGCCTTTTTTAAAAAAAGTCTTTTTTTCGGGGTCAGTAATAAACCTAATTGCAA
>JBEVCF010000138.1:13243-18750 GCA_040514355.1 Glaciecola sp. | reverse complement strand
GATTTTACAGTAGTTTTGATTATAATGACGATGTATATGCTTTATAAGAGAATTCAACATGTTTACTGAAAAACGTTTAAACCGATTAAAATGGGCTTGTCGTCGCGGGATGCTAGAACTGGATGTCCTGTTTTTACCTTTTGTTGAAGAAGCATTTGACGATTTGACATTTGAGGAACAAGAGGTCTTTGAGCGTTTGTTAACCTGTGATGATCCCGATTTATTTGCTTGGTTCATGGGCCATCAACAATGTGACGATCCGGTATTGGCCAAAATGGTTGATCACGTTCTGCATCGGGTCAAGGTTTAGTGTTATGGGCTATGCTCATGCACCGCGTAGCCCTATTATTCCCACCCCCATCCCCGCCTAATGATCGGTATCTAGTTTCAGTCCTCAAGCACAATCCCGCCCTGCAGGCGTCCAAGCAACAGGCTTACAGCGTGTTTCCAGTACCGTGGAGAGTGCGCACAGAGCGGCATGCCGGTGGTCTTAAAGTGGATAAGTTAATGGTGTGTGTATGTTACTACACGCAGTCGGTTATTATTCAATACCAAGGTTGTTGGTATCGCTTGCATCATCATTCTCGTGCGTCATTTGTAGGCGCTTGGTTAGTACTGGAATACATCGATTCACACGATTACCCCAAAACCTATTGGGGGCAAGTACATAACAAAGCCTATTTGTTTATTGCGCATTGGCAGTTATCTGACCGAACTAAGCGACGTTTGTTTTACTTCATTGAACAACGTCGGAATTGAAGTGTTCACATTCGCATAAATCAGGTTATACTCGATTAACTACTCACAACAAAAATAACAACGAGTAACCATGTTCAAGCTCCTATTTAAACAAACGTCAGTTGCGGTTAAACAAGGCCTCGAGGCACCATCCTTACCGACTATTAGTGCAACGAAGACCTTGGTATTTTCCAACCTTGCCATTCATTTGGACCAATATGCAGCCATGACCTCGTGGCCAGCGCGCTTTCAACACATCATTCATCCAGCTTACTTAGCCATGGCGGCTCTCAACGTACAAAAGCCACTGATTGCTCATCCCGAACAACCTTTTGCTGGATTAGGGATCGTGCATATGGGGAACAATATGTCTTACAGGCGGTTGTTGACACGGGACGACAAAGCTGTGATGAACTGCCGTTTTGGTCAAATATGGGAGCACAAATTAGGTTGGGTCTTTGCGGTTGAGACTGACGTCAAAGTGGATGAACACGTCGTCATGACCTTGAGCAGTCATTATCTTTCAAGGCAACAACACAAGGCTCAACAAAGTGGTTTGCCGCCGTATCAGCCGAACAAAATTGCGCTTGCGCACGATGCAGCATTACAGCCCTTAATGCCACAACCGTTACCAATAGAATCGAGTTTGGGGCGTCGTTATGCATGTTTATCAGGTGATTATAACCCGATTCATTTGGGACATTGGGGAGCGAAAATGTTCGGATTTAAACGTGCATTTATTCACGGCATGTGGACCAAAGCGAGTCTGTTGAGTCATTGGTTTGCTCAATGCGATGACGATATTGTAGACAAAGCCTGGGATATCAATGTGCAATTTATGAATTTTGTATACATGCCTGGACAGATCCAGTTCGTCACAGAGCAAACCATCAAGCCCGAGCAAGCCACGTATGTTGTGGCAGGCATGCCTGAGTATTACGATGCTAGTACCAAGCCTTACATCCTAGCGTCTATTACTCGGACATAGGTACTGAGCTACTGTTTATTGTTTTCCCTGTACCCAATCCAAGTCTTTGGTCAAAATCGTAGGTTTGGATGCGGGTAAGGTTTCTGGGTAATCCAAATTATAATGTAGCCCTCGGGATTCTTTGCGTTGCATCGCACATAGTACGATGAGACGTGCGACCGTCACCAGATTACGCAGTTCCAATAAATTGTTACTGACTCGGAAGTTAGTATAGTAGTCATGGATCTCGAGTTGGAGCAACTCGATCCGTCGCAACGCACGCTCAAGGCGTTTGTCGGTGCGCACAATACCGACATAATCCCACATGCACAAACGCAACTCGTGCCAGTTGTGTTGAATGATGACCTCTTCATCTGAATCAATCACCTGACTCTCATCCCAAGGAATGATCGGTTCAGCAATTGCCGGTTGAGATAAGCGGGTAATGATATCGGTAGCGGCTGCGCGCGCATAGACGATGCACTCCAGTAAGGAGTTACTCGCCATGCGATTCGCACCGTGTAAACCGGTATAGGCTACTTCACCGACTGCATACACATTGTTTAAGTCAGTTCTAGCACATTGATCAGTGACTACACCACCACAACTATAATGCGCAGCTGGTACAACGGGAATGGGTTGCTGAGTGATATCAATACCCAACGAACGGCATTTGCGATAAATATTAGGGAAGTGTTTGACGATAAAATCGGCCGGTTTGTGCGAAATGTCCAAAAACATACAATCCGCCCCTAAACGCTTCATTTCAAAGTCAATGGCGCGGGCAACAATATCACGCGGAGCAAGATCAGCGCGTTCATCGAATTTGTGCATGAAAGGCGTACCATCTGGATGGACGAGTCGTGCACCTTCTCCGCGTAATGCTTCTGAAATCAAGAAGTTTCCGCCCCCAGGGTGGTACAAGCACGTTGGATGAAACTGATTAAACTCCATATTAGCCACAGAACAACCTGCACGCCATGCCATTGCAATCCCATCGCCAGAAGCTACATCAGGATTAGAGGTGTATTGGTACACTTTACTTGCCCCACCGGTTGCAAGTACCACATGTTTGCTCTGGATGGTATCGACATCTGAGGTTTTGCGGTTGAGCACATAAGCACCTAACACTGAACCCGGCTGAGTCATAGAGCGAATTAAATCAATGGCGTTGTATTTTTCGAAGATGTGGATGTTGGGGTGCGCTAGCACAGCATCGACCAAGGTCACTTGGACCGCTTCACCTGTGGCATCGGCAGCATGTAAGATGCGTCGATGACTGTGACCGCCTTCTTGAGTGAGGTGAAATTCTTCGTTTTTACCCTGTTCGTCACGACGGTCAAATGGCATACCTAAATGGATTAACCATTGCATTGCATCTTTGGCATTTTCAGCAGTGAATCGCACAGCAGCTTCTTCGCATAAACCAGCACCTGCAATCAAGGTATCCTGCACGTGTGATTCAATTGAATCGTTTTCATCAAATACGGCAGCAATCCCACCTTGGGCATAACGGGTGGAGCCTTCGCGCATATCAGATTTGCTCAGTACAATAACTTGACAATGGTCTGCTATACTCAAAGCCAAACTCAGCCCTGCTGCACCACTACCAATAATTAACACGTCACATTTGTGTTGCACGCTCACATCGTTACCCTAGAGTTAAAAAAATGCCCTGCAATACTAATGCAAACCCTATAAAACTCAAGTTTCTATTCACTTTGGGATAAAAAAAACAAATAATATCGAACTTATAGATAGTGCCGCGGTCAATAATAGTGCTCGAAGTAGCCTAAAGATGACTAGAATTATAAAAAATGGTAGGAGTAAAGGCTCGAATGAGCGAGCAAATGACAGACCAACAATTAGTTGAAAAAGTGCAACAAGGCGACAAGCAAGCCTACAACTTGTTGGTATTAAAATATCAAAACCGCGTGACAAATCTTGTCGCTCGGTATGTAAAAAATACAGGCGATATTGCTGATGTGACGCAAGAAGCGTTTATCAAAGCCTATCGAGCGCTGCCTAATTTTAGAGGTGAAAGTGCCTTTTATACCTGGCTGTATCGGATTGCGGTAAACAGCGCCAAAAATTACTTGGTCTCGCAGTCGCGCAAACCGCCTGCGAATGATGTGGATGCCGAAGAAGCGGAATTTTACGATGGTGGAGAAGTCCTACATGAAATGGCGTCTCCGGAACGCAAATTACTGACTAATGAAATTGAAACCGTGTTGCTAAAAGCAGTGGCTAAACTGCCTGAAGACCTTCGGATGGCAATTTCATTAAGGGAAATGGAAGGAATGAGCTACGAAGATATAGCCATTGTCATGGATTGCCCAGTAGGGACAGTTCGCTCGCGGATTTTTAGAGCGCGCGAAGCAGTTGATGCCGTGATTCGTCCACTCCTGGATGGTCAATGAGTAATGTTTAACGCTGTGTTGAAAAAGTGTACAAATTGATTTTAGAATGATAAATTGCTCATGTTGAGCATGTTGGGAACTTTATATGAGTGACAGGCAAGAACAATTATCTGCGTTTATGGATGGTGAAAAATCGACATTAAACGTCAGTGAATTACAAGCAGACGTGACACTGCAAAGTAAATGGCAGACTTATCACTTGCTAGGTGATGCTTTGCGAGGTGATAAGGTGCGAGTGGCAGACCATTCCATCTTAGATGCTATTGCGGATGCACTTGATGATGAGCCCACTGTGCTGGCCCCTCGCCGGAGCAAACGCAAGACACTTTGGGATAACGTGGTCTCTTTGAGTAAACAGTCTTCTCAATTTGCTGTCGCGGCAGGTGTCGCTGCAGTCATGATACTCGGTGTGCAATCTTACAACACCGAGCAGACAGAACCTTTTATGACTGCACCTACGTCTGGCCCTCAGGGCGGTTTGGCTCCAGTCAGTCTGTCTCAGACCCGAGCGATTGAAACCCCTGATTTGCAAGCTGTTGTGCAACAGCGTAAACGCCTGAATGCGTTGTTAGTGGATCATAAACAGCAAGTCCGTTTAGAAGCGGTCGACAAAGATGAAAACAAACCGATTGAGGAGCCGCCTCAATAATGTCATTTTCGTCACCGATCAGCGGCCTTTTGAAGGCCGTTTTTGTTTGTATTGTCCTTTTTTCTGTACCGATAGACGCGCAAGTAACCGCGTCTAAATCCATGCCAGAAGTCAACACAGATATCCCTGGTGTTGACCCGAAAGCGATTCTACTTAGCGTCTCTGAGGCTGTGAACCGTTTGAATTATGAAGCGACGCTAGTGGTATATCGACCAAATACTGAGCCTGTACCTTATGTCTGGCGACATGGCGTCAATGACCAGGAAAGTATGGAGTATTTGAATGAATTGAATGGACCTGGCTCGCAAATAATTCGCTTTGGTAACAAAGTCAGTTATTTTGAGTCAGATATGCCTGCGTTTACCCTCAAACAAAGTCATATTCACGGCCCTCTACCTCACAACCTGATTCGCGATCCACAGCGTATTTTTGCCGCCTATGACGTGGTGTTTGTCGGACGGAGTCGGGTGACCGGGAAATCTGCTTTACAATTTCGCATTGTGAGTAAAGACAATAGTCGCTATACCTACGCATATTGGGTCGACGAAGAATCTTTTTTACCTCTAAAACTCAATACCTTAACTCTTAAGGGTGAGGTGCTAGAGCAAGTGCAGGTGACTAATTTAACCATTAAACCATCTGTTCATGATGATTTTTTAGCCGTTGATACGGCTAGTTTACCCGATGTCAAACACATCAATCCCCGTAAAGAATTTTCATTAAATTGGGGGAT
>JBEVCF010000138.1:0-13233 GCA_040514355.1 Glaciecola sp. | reverse complement strand
GGATCAGTCAGTTACCTATTGGCATGTTAGAACAAAAACGACAAGTACACCGCCTAGCGATAACCGGCGAGTTGGTAGAGTATATGTTATTATCAGATGGCTTGGTTGATGTATCAATTTATCTGCAAAAAGCGGGTTCCGTCGCGCAAGACGATGTGCTGTTACGCAATCAAGCAGAGACATTATTGTCACGGGTGCGCGATGGTTTGCAATTGACTGTGATTGGCAAAATTCCTGCACCGACCGCTAATAAGCTCATGGAGCTGATTTCGACTACACCCTAGATAGACGTGCATGATTGAAGAACAAGGCATTATAACAGAGGTCAAAACGCTACCGGATGGTCAAACTGGCATCGCGGTACAGACTGCCATTAAAACGACCTGTGGGAGTTGCGCGGCGAAAGCGAACTGCAGCACCAGTGTGATTGCACAGTATTTTACGCCAGCCGCCCAAGCTTTGTATTTCACGACAAAGCAAAACGTGCACGTTGGGCAACAAGTGACCTTAGGAATACGCGAAAATACTTTATTGAAAGCGTCTTTCCTTATTTATATTTTACCTTTGTTGGTATTTATACTGTCATTTTGGCTCACCCAAAATATTCTCACAAACAGTGCCTTTGACCATGAGTTGGTGACGCTTAGCGTCGCGCTTAGCACCACCTTTTTTGCGTTTGTTGGCGTGAGTCGATTTGTCAAACAAGCACGGCATACCTTCACTCCAACACTATGTCAGATTTTACCCGCGCAAACTCAATCTTCGGTTCACGTCGTTGATGTACAAACATCGTCACCAAAACGATAAGATTTGTCGCATTTACCCTTGAAAAGCGGTAAAATTAAAACATTCACAAGGTGTCACATCTGAACGACTAAAAAGCTCGTATTGATACCTATCTCGGTATTTTTAAAGGTAGCAACAATCTGTATGCAACATTCACATATTCGTAATTTCAGTATCATTGCCCACATTGACCATGGTAAATCGACGTTATCTGATCGTTTGATTCAACACTGTGGAGGCTTGACTGAACGCGAGATGGCTGCGCAAGTATTGGATTCAATGGATATTGAGCGCGAGCGTGGGATCACTATTAAAGCCCAAAGCGTCACCCTGAATTACACCGCCAAAAACGGTGAAACGTACCAGCTCAACTTTATCGATACGCCAGGACACGTTGATTTTACCTATGAAGTCTCGCGTTCGTTAGCTGCCTGTGAGGGTGCGTTATTAGTTGTTGATGCTGGGCAAGGCGTTGAAGCCCAAACACTGGCGAATTGTTACACTGCGATTGAGATGGATATGGAAGTGGTTCCAATCCTCAACAAAATTGACTTGCCGCAAGCCGATCCTTTACGCGTCGCGGAAGAGATCGAAGATATTGTGGGTATTGACGCCTTGGATGCTGTGCGCTGTTCGGCAAAAACGGGTATTGGCATTGAGGATGTATTGGAAGAAATTGTTGATAAAGTCCCGCCACCCAAAGGCGACCCTAGTGCCCCATTAAAAGCATTAATTGTCGATTCATGGTTTGATAATTACCAAGGTGTTGTGTCATTAGTACGGGTGATTGACGGTGAATTAAGAGCCAAAGACAAAATTAAAATCATGTCTAACGGGCAAACTCACATCGCTGACAAAGTGGGTATCTTTACTCCCAAACAGACCGATACAGGTGTGATCCGTTCTGGTGAAGTTGGCTTTATTATTGCTGGTATTAAAGATATCCACGGTGCGCCGGTGGGAGATACCATTACCACGGCAAATCACTCTGCCACTGAAATGTTACCAGGCTTTAAAAAAGTCAAACCCCAAGTGTATGCGGGGCTATTCCCTGTGAGCTCCGACGATTATGAAGACTTTCGAGATGCGCTGGCAAAATTGAGCTTAAATGATGCATCGCTGTTTTATGAACCAGAGAGCTCAGCTGCATTAGGCTTTGGTTTCCGCATTGGGTTTTTGGGCATGTTGCACATGGAAATCATCCAAGAGCGTTTAGAGCGTGAGTACGATTTGGATTTGATCACCACGGCACCCACGGTAGTGTATGAGATTTTGACCACAAAGAACGAAACCGTGTATGTCGATAATCCGTCAAAGCTACCGCCAATCAATGACATCGCAGAAATTCGCGAACCGATTGTCGAAGCGAATATATTGGTGCCTTCTGAGTTTTTGGGGAACGTAATTACACTGTGCGTCGAGAAGCGCGGTATGCAAACCAATATGGCCTATCACGGTAAACAAGTTGCCGTGACATATGAATTGCCTATGGCAGAAGTGGTCTTGGATTTCTTTGACCGATTAAAATCAACCAGCCGAGGCTTTGCTTCACTGGATTATAATTTTAAGAAATTCCAGGTTGCAGATATGTGTCGCTTGGACATCCTCATTAACCAAGAACGAGTGGATGCGTTAGCGGTGATTACTCACAAAGAAAATGCGCAATATCGCGGCCGTGAGTTAGTTGAAAAACTCAAAGAATTAATTCCTCGTCAGATGTTTGATATTGCCATTCAGGCCGCGATTGGCAATCACGTCATTGCGCGCAGTACGGTCAAACAATTGCGTAAGAACGTAATTGCAAAATGTTATGGCGGTGATGTGAGTCGTAAGAAGAAATTATTACAAAAGCAAAAAGAAGGTAAAAAACGGATGAAGCAAGTGGGTAATGTGGAATTGCCACAAGATGCTTTCTTAGCTGTGTTGAAGGTAGGGAAATAAACGATGGCACAAACTTTTTCGATTTTTTTGGTGATATTGACCGTGGCAACAGGTCTGATTTGGCTTGTTGATAGTTTGGTCTTTGCACCAAAGCGACGCGAAAAAGTGGCAGCTGGTCAGGCCGGTGGAGAAGCGTCTGAATTACCTTTTTTAGTGGACACTGCCCAACAAATATTTCCTGTGGTTGCTTTCATCATGGTGTTGCGTTCGTTTTTGTACGAACCATTTCAAATACCCTCTGGCTCGATGATGCCGACCTTGTTGGTTGGTGATTTTATCTTGGTTGAAAAGTATACCTATGGCTTGAAAGATCCTGTTACTCGCACAAAATTTTGGGATATGGGTGCACCAGAGCGCGGCGATATTGTAGTGTTCAAATATCCACCTGAGCCAGAATTGGACTATATTAAACGCGTGGTAGGTTTGCCTGGTGACCGCATTTTTTATCGCCAGAAAAAATTGACGATCGTACCGGCTTGCCCCAGCGGGCAAAACTGTGAGAAACCTTACTTGGTTCCGATGCAACAAATTGAAAACAACGAATTTGTACAAAATATGGTGCCACTCAATCGCTTTGTCGAAAAACTCGGCGATAATGAGCACGAGATCTTACAACATCCGATTTTATCCGCATCGCCAGCGCAATTTTATCGCCAGCCTGGTACCGCGATGGACGAATGGGTCGTGCCAGAGGGACAATATTTTGTCTTAGGTGATAACCGCGATAACAGCCGAGATAGCCGTTTTTGGGGTTTTGTCAAAGACGAGCACCTTGTCGGCAAGGCAACGGCAATTTGGATAAGCTTTGAGTTTGAGCGCGATCCAAGTAGTATGTTGCCATCGTGGATCCCATCTGATGTGCGTTTTTCACGTATCGGCGGCTTACAATGAGTGACCATGCGACGCAACAAAAGGGGTTTGATCCTCTAGTTGTATTACAAAATAAGTTGGGTTATCAGTTCAACAATATCGAATTGCTCAAACAAGCTTTGACGCACAAGTCAGCCAGTAAAAAACACAACGAACGTCTTGAGTTCCTGGGAGACGCCGTACTGGGGCTTGTGGTTGCTGAGCATTTATATCACACCTATCCGGATATGCCAGAAGGCAAACTCACACGCATGCGCTCAAGTTTGGTAAAAGGTGTGACCTTAGCCCAAATTGCAGCGGACAATGCCCTGGGGCAATACTTAAAGCTTGGCCCAGGTGAGCTGAAGAGCGGTGGTCAACGCCGCGAATCGATTTTGGAAGACGCAGTCGAGGCAATCATAGGTGCGATCTATGAAGATGCGGATTTTGTGACTTGCCAGTCTTTTATCCTGAGTCTCCTGGCCGATAAGATTGGGCAACTCGATCCTAATGCACATCCCAAGGATGCCAAAACTCGCCTGCAGGAATACTTGCAAGGACGGAAATACGCTTTGCCCACGTATGAAGTGGTGAATATTCGTGGTCAAGATCACGATCAAACCTTTACGGTACACTGTCACAGTGAATTGTGCTCAGAACCAGTTATCGGTGAAGGTAACAGTCGCCGTAAAGCAGAACAAGTCGCGGCCAAACACATGTTAGAGAAAATTACAGATGCATGAACAGCCTGATACCTATTGTGGGATGGTCGCAATTGTCGGTCGCCCCAATGTGGGTAAATCCACTATACTCAACCAAATCATTGGTCAAAAAGTCAGTATCACTTCTCGCAAACCTCAAACCACTCGGCACCGGATCATGGGGATTGACACCGAGGCCGAGCGCCAGGCTATTTATGTGGATACGCCAGGCTTACACAGCGAAGAAAAACGGGCGATTAATCGTTATATGAACCGCGCTGCGTCGAGTTCGTTGGGAGAAGTCTCGTTGGTGTTGTTTGTTGTAGAAGGCACGCGCTTCAATGATGATGACAAAATGGTGTTACAAAAAGTCAAAAATGCCAATCTGCCCGTTTGGTTGATAGTGAATAAAACGGATAAGGTCGATGACAAAACCGCGCTCATGACGCATTTAAAGTGGCTTAATGAACAGCATGATTTTGCTCATGTGATCCCGGTCTGTGCAACGCAAAATAAGTACATCAGTGAATTGCGCGAGATGGTGATGGAGCAACTACCACCTTCAGAGTTTTACTACCCAGAAGAGTATATTACCGACCGCTCCAGTCGCTTCATGGCAGCAGAGATTATTCGCGAAAAGTTGATGCGGTATACGGGTGACGAACTGCCTTATTCGGTGACGGTGGAGATTGAACAGTTTAAACTGACTGAGTCAGGTGTATACCGGATCAATGGTTTGATACTGGTTGAGCGCGATAGTCAAAAACGCATGATTATTGGCAAAAAAGGCGGCCATTTGAAAACCATTGGCAGTGAAGCACGTAAAGACTTAGAAACCTTATTTGAAAACAAAGTCTTTTTGGAGTTGTGGGTAAAAGTCAAATCGGGTTGGGCGGATGATGAGCGCGCCCTGCGCAGTTTGGGTTACGACAACCAATAATTAATTATGCAATCGGACGGAACTGGAAGATGAGTACGTTTAATCAATATCGACGTGAATATACGATGGGGTCATTAGAAGAACAGGATCTCGAACCCAATCCAATGACATTGTTTAAAAGTTGGTTGCAGGTAGCCATTGATGCAGGTATTCCGGATCCTAATGCGATGACCGTCGCGACGGTGGATAGTCATGGCCAACCGAGCCAGCGAATTGTCTTACTTAAGGATGTGACAGAGGCAGGGTTTGTGTTCTATACCAACCTTGGCTCACGCAAAGCCACTGAGCTCAAACACAACAACAAAATTTCATTACATTTTCCATGGCACATGTTGGAGCGTCAGGTAAAAATATGTGGTGAGGCTGAGCCATTATCGCGCACAGCAGTGGCAAAGTATTTCTTATCACGACCGAAAGACTCCCAAATTGCGGCGATTGCCTCCAAGCAATCTCAACCAATTAGCAACCGCGAACTGTTATTGACACAATGGCGACAACTCAAAGAGAAATTTAAGGAAGGCGAGGTTCCGCTACCTGATTTTTGGGGAGGGTTTTTAGTGAAGCCTCAGCAAATTGAATTTTGGCAAGGTGGTGAGCATCGTTTGCACGATCGCTTTGAGTATACGTTACAAACAGATCATTCGTGGCGTATTCAGCGTTTGAATCCTTAGTCAACGTTTGCATATCAGTCGAGTGGGTTAGGGCCAATGATTGACACCCATTGTCATTTAGATCTTGACGTGTTCAACCCTGATATCGCCGCAGTGATCGAGCGTGCTCAACGCCAAGGGGTTACGAAATTCGTGATCCCTGCCATCGATCCTCAGCATTGGCAACGTCAGTACCATTTAGCTAGTATCCATCCATCGGTGTTTTTTACGTTGGGTTACCATCCCTTTTTTCTAGCCCCTTTACTGGCGCAACACAGTGTGACATCGTTACTCGACACTTTACGCACACAATGGTTTGAGTGCCAATCTAGTGCACTGCAGAGTCAATGCTTAGGATTTGGTGAAATAGGTCTAGATCGGTCGATTGCGGTACCGCTAGCACAACAAGAAGCAATGTGTCTGGGGCAATTACGCATAGCCCAAACGCTGCAGCAACCGGTTATTTTACATCATCGAAAATCACATGACCGCCTATTGGGGTTGATACGCCAAGCGGGATTTACACAAGGTGGGATCATTCATGCTTTCTCAGGTTCAGTCGAAGTAGCACAAGCGTATATCAAAGCCGGGTTTATGCTCGGGATAGGTGGGACGATCACATATCCTCGAGGTAGCAAGACCCGTCAAACATTGGCAGAAGTGGGTTTGGCGCACTGCGTGTTAGAAACCGATAGCCCAGATATGCCGATGTCGGGACGACAAGGTCTGCGCAATGAACCGGCTCATCTAGTTGATGTAGTGCAGTGTATGGCGCAGTTATTTGCTATGTCATCTGACGTGATATGTGCGCAAACGACAGCCAACGCCTTACAGGTTTTCCCTAGGTTGAGTGTCACGGTATAAGCGCCTAGCCGCTAAGTAATACCAACGCACACTCAGACCACCCAATAATATGCCACAAAATACGGCCGCTATGAGCAAGCCTTTCTGTGCTTCACGCTGTTGGTTTAACTGAGCATTCATCACATCATCCGCGATGATAAACCGGACATAACCAATAATCTTGTTGTCGATTTGTACAGGGGCAACGTGCACTGTGTAGGGTGCGGTTTCGCGTTTAGCGAGTTCAATGATGTCACTGTATTCACCCACAGAGGCAAGGGTTACCCCATAGCTATTGAATAAACGGATCCCTTTAAAGTCACCTAATAATAAATATTGGTTTAGTGCATCCGTCAACGGTTGGGTATCTGGCTGTGCGGCATTTAATGTATCTTCTAACCACGGAGCTAGGGCTCCCGCAGACATCTGTGAAAGTCGCTCACCGAGTTGTTGAGTGTAAAGCAAGTATTGATTTTGAGTCGTGCGTAACTGATATTGCCACAATGTGACAATGGCAATGCAGGTGGAGATAATAAAAATTGTTCGAAAAAATAATCGATACATGTCTTTCTTGCTTGATTCAGTTACACTACTCACATTAAATCAATGCGCTGCACTTGCCAAGCATTGATTGCTGTTATTTGTTTTATCTAAAGGTCGATCATGTCGCATTCTTTCACAGTCCCTGAACGCTATTCTGAACATGCATTACAAGCATTTTTTGCCGCTAATCCCCATGCTTGCTATGGATTAGACACACAGACATGGCAAACTACACAGCCAAGACCATCGACACCAGTGGTGACGATTGTCACCGAACACCCTAATATGCATATTGTGGAAGGGGTGATGGTTGCATTAGCCGCACAAACTCAGGTGTACAGCGTGTCTTTGCATCCTTTGAGTACGGTATTGCCACAAACGGGTTTGTGTTTGTCTGTAGCACACTTACCTGATGCTGAATTAGTGGCACAGATTGCACAACAATTTCATGTTGAAGTGTTTGCACAGCAGCAACAGCCCGTCCTATCATTACCGGGCGTACTGGTCATGGATATGGATTCAACAGTGATTCAAATTGAATGTATTGATGAGATCGCCAAGTTGTGTGGTAAAGGCGAAGAAGTCAGTGCTGTGACCGAATTAGCGATGCAGGGCAAGCTGGATTTTGCAGAGAGCTTACTGCAACGCGTGGCTTGTCTTGAAGGCATCGACGTGACCACATTAGCGCAAATTCGCGATAGCATCCCGTTAATGCCAGGGATCCAAACACTGTTACGACATCTCAAAGCACAAGGTTGGATTTGTGCGATTGCATCGGGTGGCTTTACCTACTTTGCCGAGTATCTGCAGGCAAGATTAGGGCTTGATGTGGTTGTCGCCAATGAATTAGAACAGCGCAACGGTTTACTCACGGGTAATATCGTAGGTGCCATTAGTGACGCACAAACCAAAGCCGATACTTTGTTGCGCTTGGTGAAAACCCATGATATTGCACCTGAACAAACCATTGCCTTGGGTGATGGTGCCAATGATTTGGTGATGATGGCCCATGCTCAGTTAGGGATGGCTTATCATGCCAAACCATTAGTGCAAGCCAAAGCTACTGCAGCCATTCGTTTTGGCGGACTAGATAACACGTTGTTTGCTTTGCAAGGTTAATCCAGAATGGCCAAGAAAAAGAAGCAGTTTGTGTGTACGGATTGTGGCGCATCGCACCCGCAATGGCAGGGTATGTGCAATGAGTGTAAGGCTTGGAACACATTACAAGAATTTGTAGAAAGTCAGTCTAGTTCTCCTGCAGTGAGAAACCTCAGTGGTTATGCTGGGCAAACCAGTACCAAAATCGAAACGCTGGCCAGTATTGACTTACAAGCGCTGCCTCGTTTTAGCTCTGGTTTTAAGGAAGTTGATCGCGTGCTTGGCGGGGGCGTTGTACCCGGTAGTGCAGTATTAATTGGTGGCTCTCCAGGCGCAGGTAAAAGTACCTTATTACTGCAAGTTATGTGTCATTTGGCGCAGCACAAAAAAGTGTTATACATCACGGGTGAAGAATCACTACAGCAAGTCGCAATGCGGGCTCAGCGCTTAGGGTTAAACAACGATAAGTTGTTGTTGCTAGCAGAAACCAATGTCGAGACAATTTGCGCCATGGCGCAAGAACATCAACCCGATGTCATGGTCATCGACTCAATCCAAGTCATGCATTTGGCGGATGTAACTTCCGCGCCAGGATCAGTCTCACAGGTAAGGGAAAGTGCAGCTTATCTAACACGTTTTGCCAAGCAAAATCACATAGCTATGTTCTTGGTCGGACACGTCACAAAAGACGGTTCTTTGGCTGGCCCCAAAGTGTTAGAACACTGTATTGACTGTTCTATGATGCTAGACGGGGATGCTGATGGACGTTTTCGTACTTTGCGCAGTCACAAAAACCGCTTTGGCGCAGTCAATGAGTTGGGGGTCTTTGCGATGACGGAAAAAGGCTTGAAGGAAGTCTCTAATCCTTCTGCAATTTTTCTTTCACGCGATGAACAACAATCTCCAGGTAGTATTGTGATGGTGGTCTGGGAAGGCACCCGTCCTTTGTTGGTCGAAATTCAAGCTCTGGTTGACTATACCCAAACACATAATCCTAAACGCATTGCCGTTGGTTTGGAACAAAATCGCATGGCCATGCTCTTGGCCGTTCTCCACCGTCATGGTTCGGTGCAAATGAATGATCAAGATGTCTTTGCCAATGTTGTAGGGGGTGTCAAAGTGGCGGAAACCAGTGCTGATATGGCGCTTTTACTGGCCATGGTATCAAGTTTCCGCAACCGAGCTTTGCCACAAAAACTCATCGCGTTTGGCGAAGTGGGCTTGTCTGGCGAGATCCGCCCAGTGCCCAATGGCATCGAAAGACTCAGTGAAGCCGCAAAACACGGTTTCAATACCGCGATTGTCCCCAAATCCAACGCACCCAAACAACCTATTCCTGGTTTGAAAGTCATTCCAGTGAGCCGACTATCCCAAGCTTTGGATGCGATAGAGAATTTGACCGAGTAGTGCCGTTATTTTATGTAGATTGAACAACCGCACTACTCATTCTATACCCCGCCGTGAATACATCCTTGTAGGCTTCATGCCAGCTTCCCTGCTGGCAAGAGGTATAGAATCAGTTGTGCCGTTATTTTATGTAGATTAAACAACCGCACTACTCATTCTATACCCCGCCGTGAATACATCCTTGTAGGCTTCATGCCAGCTTCCTTGCAGGCAAGAGATACAGAATCAGTTGTGCCGTTATTTTATTAGGATATAACAGCAGGTCTGTTTGTATTACTTGGCTATTTTTTTGTATTTTAAACGGTGGGGTTCGACGACATCGTGGCCAAAGTTTTCTTTCAGCCATGCTTCGTAATCGGTGAAGTTACCTTCATAGAAATTGATTTTGCCTTCGTCGCGGTAATCCAGGATGTGGGTGGCCACACGGTCAAGGAACCAACGGTCGTGCGAGATCACCATCGCACAGCCTGGAAATTCTAAGATCGCATTTTCCAAGGCACGCAGGGTTTCAACGTCTAAGTCGTTGGTTGGCTCATCCAGTAATAGTACGTTACCACCTGCTTGTAAGAGCTTTGCAAGATGGACACGGTTGCGTTCACCACCGGACAAATCCTTAATGAACTTTTGTTGGTCAGTGCCTTTGAAGTTGAAGCGTGAGCAATATGCACGGCTGTTAATTTCAAAGTTACCAATGCGGATAATATCCTGCCCATCTGAAATTTCTTGCCATACGGTTTTGCTATCGTCCATATGATCACGGAACTGGTCAACACTCGCAATTTGCACGGTGTCACCTAGCACAATATTACCACTATCGGCTTGCTCTTGACCCGTTAGCATGCGGAATAAAGTGGATTTACCCGCACCGTTAGGACCAATGATACCGACAATCGCACCTTTGGGTACTTTGAATGTCAGGTCATCAATCAGGATGCGCTCGCCATACGATTTTTTGAGATTTTCGACCTCTATGACCTTGTCACCTAAGCGCTCACCTGGTGGAATAAATAGCTCATTGGTTTCGTTACGGCGTTGGTAATCAGATGTGTTGAGTTCTTCAAAGCGCGCCATCCTCGCTTTGGATTTGGTACCGCGTCCTTTTGGATTGGTGCGCACCCATTCAAGCTCTTGTTTGATCGACTTTTGACGCGCATTTTCGGCGCGCTCTTCTTGCTCGAGGCGTTTGTCTTTTTGTTCTAACCAAGATGAGTAGTTACCTTCCCATGGGATCCCCATGCCTCGGTCTAGCTCAAGGATCCAACCGGCGACGTTATCCAAGAAATAACGGTCGTGAGTAATGGCTACTACGGTACCTTCATAGTCGTGTAAGAAGCGTTCTAACCAAGCCACGGATTCAGCGTCCAAGTGGTTAGTCGGTTCGTCCAACAACAACATGTCGGGTTTTTCTAAGAGTAATTTACACAGCGCTACTCGACGGCGTTCACCACCAGATAATTTGCTGACATCGGCATCCCAAGGGGGCAGACGCAATGCATCGGCCGCTCGTTCTAGGGCATTTTCTAAATTATGACCGTCTTTCGCTTGAATGATAGCTTCGAGTTCACCTTGTTCTTTGGCCAGTGCATCAAAATCAGCGTCGGGTTCGGCATATGCCGCATACACTTCATCCAAGCGTTTAATGGCATCACCCACATCTGCCACCGCCAATTCAATATTACCGCGGACATCTAGACTTTCATCTAGTTGTGGTTCTTGCGGTAAATAACCAATTTTGATACCTGGTAACGGGCGTGCCTCACCTTCGATTTCAGTATCGACGCCTGCCATAATACGCAGTAAGGTAGATTTACCTGCGCCATTTAAGCCGAGCACACCAATTTTTGCGCCAGGGAAAAAACTCAGTGAAATATCTTTTAAAATATGACGGTTGGGTGGGACGATCTTGCCAACACGATGCATTGAGTACACAAATTGTGCCATGAAATTCCTCGAAAAAGTTCTGCTTTTAACCTATTAATAATACCACGATGACCACGTACTTGAACCCCATTGCATAAAAGTTTCAGCGCTGCATTAAAAAGTGTTAATGAGTGTTGCCTCTTGTGATAAAATTTCACCATAAGAAAAAGTACTGGATACGTGGTTACACTATGAATTTATTAGCAATTGCTGCTCACATCAACGGTCGATTACACAATATATCTGAAGCGGATGCACGTGCTCTTGAAATTACAAAAGTAGCGCCGATTGATACGGCGACTGCGGGCGATATAACGTTTCTTAATGATAAAAAATATTTACCAAAACTAGCTGATGCAAAGGCGAGTTGTGTGATTTTGACTGAAAAACTCGCTGCAGATTTTGCCGGTGTAGCCATCATTGTCGCCGATGCTTATGTTGGCTACGCACTCGTAGCGCAAGCGCTGGATCCTACCCCTCGACCAGCATATGGTATCCATCCAAGTGCTTGGGTCGATCCGTCTGCGCAGATTGGAGACGGAGCTAACATTGGCCCTCAAGCCGTGGTTGAAGCGCACGCGATTATTGGTGAAAACGTGACGATAGGACCAGGCAGTGTCGTAGGTGTAGGGGCTACGATTGGTAGCCATTCTCGCTTGGATGCTAATGTGACCATTTATCACGGCTGTGTGCTTGGCCAAAATGTGGTCGTGCTCAGTGGCAGCGTTATTGGGTCTGATGGATTTGGTTACGCGAATGACCAAGGGACATGGCAAAAGATCCCCCAAACTGGACGAGTGGTGATCGGTGATAATACCGAAATTGGCGCTTTGGTAACGATTGATCGTGGCTCCATTGCAGATACGGAAATTGCGGATAACGTCATCATTGATGACCAAGTACACATTGCACATAATTGCAAAATTGGTCACGGCACGTGTATTTGTGGTGGTACGGCGATGGCTGGTAGTGTCAATATTGGTCAATATGTCATCATCGCAGGTACCGTTGCGATCAACGGACATATCTCGATTTGCGATAAAGTACAGATCACCGGTAACACGATGGTTACCACCGACATCACCGAACCCGGCGTATATTCATCGGGTATGCCACACGCGCCATACAACGAATGGCGCAGAACTTCCGTGCGTTACAAGCAACTAGATGAGATGAACAAACGCATCAAAATGCTTGAGAAATCGGTTGCAAAATAGACGATTAATAAATCTTATCAGAAAGATTGACACTTCAAATCGTTTTAAATCGATGAAATGTTAGGCATTTGCGAATAAAAGCAGTAAAATATAAGTTTAGTAATTTTGAGCTCTTAATTGAGCTTCCCTTGATTGAAACCAAAGGTAATCCCGTATGTTAGACCGCAGTATGAATATTGCTGATTTTGATCCAGAATTGGCCAAAGCGATAGACCTAGAAAATCAACGTCAAGAGCATCACATTGAGTTGATTGCTTCTGAAAACTATTGCTCACCTCGCGTATTAGAAGCACAAGGTTCTCAGTTGACCAACAAATACGCAGAAGGCTATCCAGGGA
>JBEVCF010000137.1:38041-56814 GCA_040514355.1 Glaciecola sp. | reverse complement strand
TAAAAACAAGCTTAAAAGGGATGTGAGTTGAAAACCGTTTGCGACGAATTATTTTTTCTTGTGAAACGCCATCAATCGTTTGCGCTGACGTTCCTGAGACAGCGATAACTTGTTTTTCTTGCCTTCAAAAGGATTAGCTCCTTCTCTGAATTCAATTCGGATCGGCGTTCCCATGGTCTGCAATGATTTGCGGAAGTAATTCATCAAGTAACGCTTATAAGAATCGGGTAAGTCCTGTACTTGATTGCCGTGGATCACGATGACAGGTGGATTGTAGCCACCGGCGTGCGCATATTTCATTTTCACGCGACGACCACGTACCAACGGTGGATTGTGATCTTCCTGTGCCATTTCCATGATCCGAGTCAACATCGACGTATTAATACGCTTGGTGGCAGACGCATACGCTTCTTGCACAGACTCAAATAAATGCCCCACACCCGTGCCATGTAAAGCTGAAATGAAATGCAAGCGTGCAAAATCTACAAACCCTAAACGACGATCAATTTCGCGCTTGATCTCGTCTTTGACATACTGATCAAGGCCATCCCATTTATTGACGGCTAACACTAACGAGCGACCAGAATTAAGGACAAAGCCCAGTAAGCTTAGGTCTTGGTCTGTGATCCCTTCACGCGCATCGATAACCAACAAGACAACATTTGATTCTTCAATCGCTTGTAAGGTTTTGACGATAGAGAACTTCTCGACGGCCTCATGGATCTTTTTGCGTTTGCGCACCCCTGCGGTGTCGATCAATACATAGTCGCGGTCTTCGCGTTGCATGGGAATATAAATACTATCTCGGGTGGTACCGGGTTGGTCATACACCACCACGCGTTCTTCACCTAAAATACGGTTGGTTAAGGTGGATTTCCCCACGTTGGGTTTGCCTACAATGGCTAACTTAATCGGTAGATTGAGTAATTTGTCCAACTGTGCTTGAGCATCATCAGCATCGTCATCACGTGCTTCAGGTTCAGCCGTCATATCAGGAAATGCGTCAGTCAATGGCGCTAATGTTAGGTCGAGTAGTTGCGCCACACCGCGACCATGAGCCGCTGCGATTTGTTGGACATCGCCCATGCCTAGCGCATAAAACTCTGCTGATTCAGAGTCACCGTCAATCCCATCCACTTTGTTCGCAACAATGTAGACGGTTTTATCTTGACGCCTTAAATAATCCGCAATGCCCTGATCAGCAGGGGTCAAACCTGCCCGCGCATCGACTAAGAAACACACCACATCCGCTTCATCAATGGCCATTAACGATTGTGCCGCCATCTCCGCATCAATGCCCTCTTCGTCACCCGTGATCCCGCCTGTATCAATCACAATGAACTGACGCCCATCTACCTGTGCTTGTCCGTATTTGCGATCCCGAGTTAATCCAGGGAAATCCGCTACAAGGGCATCACGGGTATTGGTTAAGCGATTAAATAAGGTAGATTTACCTACGTTGGGTCTGCCGACTAAGGCGATGACAGGTAACATGATGTTTCCTTAGAACAAGTGGGTTGTCGCTAATGTACAACCCTAAAAATGATTACTGTATGGTTAACGCGTATACGTTACCTTGTGCGTTTTGTAGCACAATTTGCTCACCGGCAATGACGGCAGGTGCATAAAATCGTGCATCTTCGTCATTATTGAGCATAGCACGTCCGGTTAATGTTCCTTCATTTAAATCAATGCTGTGTACGACGCCAAACTTATCACCTACGATAACTTGTCCCTTGTGTATTACGGGTGCTGTCAGATTTCTTCCTTTTAGACCCGATTGAGACCACATCTCCACACCATTACGACTATCCAAAGCAAAAACAGAACCATTGACCGTCGTCACGACCAAACGTGTACCTGCTAAAGCTAAGTTGCGATAACTCGCGTATTCACGCTGCCACACCACGCGACCACTGCGCAGTTCAACTGCAGCCAATGAACCATTAAATGACACAATATATACAATACCGGTTGGTGCAATAATGGGTTGCGAATCAACATCAATGATACGCTCCAATTCAGTGGCGCCAGATGGCGTAGTGACCGTTGCTTCCCACGCTACCAAACCGCTATCCATGATATTGACTTGTAACTTGCCAGTTGGCGTACCAACTAATACACCACCATTGGTAACTGTTGGCGTAGAAATACCTCGCAGTGACAGTGGCGGCACATCTGATTCATGCATCCACACTTCTTCACCCGTTTCTAGGTTTAGTGCAAACAAACGCCCAGCAGTCGTATTCACAAACACCATGCCTGAGTCAATCTGCGGTTTAGCGATAATTTCACCCACAACTGTGGTATCAAACTCAATGGCACCCGAATCCACATTTAAACCCAGTAGACGACCGTCTTCGGTGCCGACAAATACTTTATTAGCTCCCACAGTTAAACCGCCAGCTAATTTTGCTGAAACGCCTTCGCCAAACCAGCCTCCAGCAGAGCCAATACGCGTCTGCCACAGTGTTTTACCCGAGTCGTCTAGCGCTTTAACCACACCATCACGACTAGCGACAAACACTTTACCGTCAGCATAAGCAGGCTGTAGGGATGAAAAGAAGTCGCCAATACCATTGCCCGCTTGAGCGCGCCATGCAACTTGTAGTGATTTGGTCGCCTGAATAGAAGCTAACTCACGGACTTCTAATTCCGCCTCATCTGCGAACCACTCTCCTACCACTGGTACCGAGCTACACGCACTCAAGCACAGTGATGCACCTACTACCGCTAAACTGGTACGCCATACACGTTTATTCATAAGGTTATCCTGCTGTTGCTGCTTGTGCAGCAAGACGAGCAACATCATCCAGACGCATTTGCACATTACTATCTGCTTGTGCTGCTAACGATGCTTGATAAGCGTTTGTCGCAGCGGCAAAATCACCTTTCGCAACCAATACGTCACCACGGGTAGCTGCGACGGTTGCAGTGAAGGCAGTCGTTTCAATGTTGGCCAGTGCAGACAACGCATCATCATATTGTTCTAGGCCATAGTAAACACGCGCCAAACGTAAGTTCACTAAATCTGTCAACGTCGGGTCTTGTGCATCACGGGCTGCAGTGACTAATGTCTCCGCAGCACTTGCTAACGCACCTTCATTTACCGCCGTTTGCGCAGCAATTAAACTTGCCAAGGTGCTATAAGTAGTACCAGAATTTGTCTCTAGAAATTCAGTGAACACTTCAGGACCTGACTCAGCGGTTAAACTGGTAACCAACTGTTGGTAAGATTCTGAGGCACTTTCTTTGGCCTGAATTTGTGACTCGTCGTAATAACGCCAGCCCCATAATGCGCCTAATCCAAGGATGGCGCCGATCACGATCGCTAAACCGTTCTCTTTCCAAAATCGTTTAATGGCTTCGACTTGTTGTTCTTCTGTTGCGAATTGTTCCATAAAAGGTTCCTTTGGTACTTGTTTGCCAAGTGCTTATTTAAAATATTGTTCTAGAGTAGTGGTTAAGTCAGCCAATGTACAGTGACTTTGCGCTGCATCTCCACTCATATATTTGATCGTGACAGTCTGCTCGCTGGCTTCATTCTCTCCCAATAAGAGAGCGACTTTGGCACCTGAGGCATCTGCCCGTTTCATTTGTTTTTTCATATTCCCGCCACCACAGTGCATCTGAATACGCAAAGCCGTCTCATCTCGACAAGTTTCGGCCACTTTGAAAGCGTAAGGGACTGCGGCATCACCAAGCGCGGTAACATATACATCTACTGGTGCTGGGACTGCATCGGTTAGCGCAAGTTCCGTTAACATCAGAATTAAACGCTCCATGCCCATCGCAAAGCCAACACTGGGTGAGGCTTTGCCACCAAGTTGTTCAACTAAACCATCATAACGTCCACCGGCACAAACCGTACCTTGTGCCCCTAAGGTGTCCGTTACCCACTCGAATACAGTGGCATTATAATAATCTAAGCCGCGCACCAAATTAGGGTTCACAGTGTAGCTGATACCTAGCTCGTCCAAGCGCTGACAGAGCAATGCAAAGTGTTCAGCTGATTCTGGATCGAGATGGTCTTGTAATTTTGGAGCATTTGCGACAAGCGCTTGTACGTCTGGGTTTTTGCTATCCAATACACGCAGAGGATTGGTATACATACGGCGTTGACTATCCTCGTCCAACGCATCTTTATGCTGTTCTAGATAAGCGACAAGTTTATCTTTATAAACCGCTCGCGCCGCATTAGAACCCAGGGAATTTAGCTCTAGTCGCACGTGTTCACTGATCCCAAAGGCTTGCCACAAACGCGCGGATAATGCGATGACCTCGGCGTCGATATCAGGTCCTGCAAGCCCATATACTTCAACACCAAATTGATGAAACTGACGATAGCGTCCTTTTTGTGGACGTTCGTGGCGAAACATCGGACCTAAATACCACAAGCGCTGTTGTTGGTTATAAATTAACCCGTGTTGATTGCCTGCACGTACTGCACTGGCCGTCCCTTCAGGTCGCAATGTTAAAGAATCCCCATTGCGATCTTCAAACGTGTACATCTCTTTTTCAACGATATCAGTCACTTCACCAATCGAGCGTTTGAACAATTCTGTGCTTTCCACGATAGGCATGCGAATTTCACGGTATCCATATTGCGCCACAGTTTGGCGCAGGATGTTCTCAACGTATTGCCAAGTACCGGTTTGGTCTGGCAAGCAATCATTCATTCCGCGAATGGCTTGGAGTGTTTTGGCCACGAACTTTTCTCTTTTGGGAAGTCAAACAAATAAGCCCTTAATTATAAGGGCTTATTGTGATGAGGTATAGTGCAAAGGCTATTTTTTGCTTAGTTTTCGACCTCGGTCACAGCAATGCGTTTGCTAGGATCCATTTGCGCTGCTTTGGCACGAATTTTCTGCTCTAATACGTCTACCAGTTGATCGTTTGCAATACGTTCACGCTGACGTTCCCCGTCTAGGTAAAAACCACTCATATTACGCGCGCCCGTTAATCCTAAATCCGAAACTTCGGCCTCTCCTGGGCCATTCACCACACAACCAATGATCGATACGTCCATCGGCGTAAGAATGTCCTCAACACGTTGCTCTAGGGCATTGACCGTGGATATCACATCAAATTCCTGACGTGAACAACTCGGGCAAGCAATAAAATTAATCCCACGCGAACGAATGCGCAATGATTTTAAAATATCAAAGCCCACTTTGATTTCTTCAACCGGATCGGCAGCCAAAGATACCCGCAAGGTGTCCCCAATTCCTTCGGCGAGCAGCATGCCCAAGCCCACTGCACTCTTAACTGCCCCTGCACGTTGCCCTCCGGCTTCGGTGATCCCTAAATGCAAAGGTTGTTTGATTTGCTGCGCGAGTTGACGGTATGCACCAACGGCTAAAAAGACATCTGAGGCTTTGACCGAGACTTTAAATTGATCAAAGTTGAGTTTGTCCAAAATATCGACATGACGCATGGCTGATTCAACCAACGCTTCAGGTGTGGGTTCCCCGTATTTTTCTTGTAAATCTTTTTCTAAAGAACCGCCGTTCACGCCAATGCGGATAGGGATATTCTTGTCCTTGGCACAATCCACCACCGAACGCACGCGATCCATGTTACCAATGTTACCAGGATTGATACGCAAACAATCAACGCCGTACTCTGCCACTTTTAGCGCAATGCGATAATCAAAATGAATATCGGCCACTAATGGCACGGATACTTGTTTGCGGATTTCTTTAAAGGCTTCAGCAGCATCCATCGTTGGGACAGAGACGCGCACGATTTCCCCTCCTACACCAACAATGCGATTGATTTGGTCCACCGTTGCAGCCACATCGGTGGTCGGTGTATTGGTCATGGATTGCACGGCAATGGGCGCGCCGTCACCAATCGGAACCGAACCGACATTGATACGAATGGACTCTCTACGTTTAATCGGGGATTCTGCAAACATAACTACATAGCTTCCTGTAAGGGTAAGGTAAATCGGGCTGTCGCATTAATCGGATATTGAGAAATATCCACTGACTCACCATTATACGTAATGGATACACCTTTAGGTGCACCTAGAATAACTGAAAAAGGTGGTTGACCAGAAACTGGCATGACTCGTCCTGCTTTTTTGACACCGTAAGCGATATCATCGCCCGTGCCATCGGTAATTTTAATCCAGCAATCATCTTCAAAACGAAACACTAACTCCACGGCCGCCATGGTGTTTGCCCTACTCGTGTCATTCGTTATCGGGTCTGAAGGCGTTGCCAAATTAGGTAAGGTATTTTGTACCGCATCATTGAGCGTACTGGCCGCATCCACCTGGTCAGTAATAATGACGTTTGCATCAGGATCGGCTGACTCTAGTGCTGTGAGCACGTCATTAATCCCGGCTTGTGTAGTCGCTGGATATACTGGTAGTTCAGCTTCATCTGAAGTGGGCTCAACCTTAACAATCGTCGCATCGTCACTCGCATCCACATCCTCATTTGGTATGTTCTGGGCCACCAGACTTGGTGCATCACCACCTTTAGAGGCCGCCGTTTGCTGTTGCTCCAAAGGCGTAGCTTGCTCTGCAGGCATGCCAAGTGAAGTGCTAGCGATGGGATCAATGATTGTTTGCTGGGCCGTATCTTCTTGCGCAATAACCAACGTTTTTTGACTATGCTGGTACGCGTAGATAGCGACTAGAACAGCCACTACCGCCACAATCGTATAAGTCACATATCGCCAACGTGAATCGATATTATCACGTGACAACTTGCGACTAAAACTTTGCATCCTTTTCGGTCTCATGTCTTCCTCGCCAAATGCCATTTGGTAATATCCAATGATTTCATTTGGGTCTAGCTCAAGCAATTTTGCATAAGAACGCAGATAACCTTTTACGAAAGTAGGTGACAAAGCTTGCGTGAAATCATCAGCCTCCAAGGCTTCTATCACGGTGACTTTTAAGCGTAAACGCAGCGCAATCTCAGCCGTAGACAGTTGCTTGACTTCGCGTGTTTGCTTTAATAAAGCACCAGGGCTTACAGGTGCAACAGATGAACTAAGGTCTTCACTCATTGAGGTTTTCCTATTTAGAGGGTACGGGGCCCACAATTAAACTTTGACCAACTTTTAGTCGATTGACATCGCTTAAATCATTCCAATTGATGATGTCTTGTACCCTGACTTGATAAAGCTGTGACAGCCTGTATAAGGTTTCACCACGAGCTAATACATGACGACGCCATGCGCTCATATCGGGGCTTAAAATTTTGGTTGTATTTACCGTTATAGATTCAGCACTTATTGCCTGGACCTGCATTTCTGTCGCCACTTGCTTAGCCAATGGATGCTGCGGAAAGCGTGTTTGTAGCATCTTAGCCCAAGCATTGACCGAACGCGTATTATTTTGTGCTTTGGCTATCTCATAGGTCATATACACCGAATCAACCGTCATACCCGAAATCCGTTCGAACTGCCCAAGGGCTTGTAATGCGCGGTTGTATTCTTTTTCTTGTTGAAAGCACTCTGCCAACAACCAATGGGTTTTGGCACGATTGGGTTGATGATTTAATGCTTTTTGAAAATACTTAATCGCTGCAGGCGTATCCCCTTTTGCTTGCGCGCACAAACCTAAATTTTCGTAACTTTCTGCTGTGGCAAGATAATCTTGATGTGCGATAGCAGATTTGAACTGCTTGCTAGCTTCTGTATAACGACCTTGCGCACATAAAAATGCACCATAAGAATTAGCAATTTCAGGATTGTTGGGCGCAAGATCTAAGGCAGTTTGATAACTTTTTTCAGCCAAATCTGGCTCGTTGACTGTTTGTAAGTAGAATGCTTGCGCAAAGTGGGCATTGGCAAAGCGCGGCGCAAAGCCTAAGGCCTTATCAATATTGTATTTTGCTTGTTTGAAATTGTTTGCTTCGAGGTATGATAACCCTAACGCAATGCGGGTTTTTGCAGCCGCAAGAGGATCGGTGATATTGGCTGCGCGTTCTTCAATAGTACTTGAGCAACCGACTATCCCTAACAATAATACGCTGAGCCAATATTTCCGCATATCCACATCCCTCTCAACACTTTTAACGATTATACGTTATTGTTTATCTATTTTGACAGCGATTGGTTGCCCTTTTTCACGTTTTTTCAGCATGCGTTTAGTACGATCAACCACGTCCCCAACTAATTGACCACAAGCGGCATCAATATCGTCTCCTCTTGTTTTGCGCACCATAACCGTATAACCCGCTGCCATTAGGACCTTGGCAAAACGATCAATACGTGAATTGGAGGAACACAAATAAGGCGAACCTGGGTAAGGATTAAACGGGATCAAATTAATTTTACACGGCGTATCTTTCAGTACTTTTGCTAACTCATGCGCTTGATCAGTACTATCATTAATGTGCGATAGCATGACATACTCTACGGTTACTTTGCCTTGGTTGGCTTTAGAAACGGCTAAATAACGACGCACCCCCGCTAAAAATGTTTCGATGTTATATTTTTTATTAATCGGCACAATTTCATTGCGCAGCGCATCATCTGGAGCATGCAAGGAAATCGCCAAAGCGACATCAATTTGTTCACCTAACTTATCTAAAGCAGGGACCACACCGGATGTTGAGAGTGTCACTCGACGTTTGGACAAACCAAACCCGTAGTCATCCATCATCAACTCCATCGCAGGTACGACATTTTTAAGATTGAGAAGCGGTTCGCCCATCCCCATCATCACGACATTCGTAATGGGACGTTGTTTGGTATCTTTAGATAACCCAATCGCCGTAGCGACACGCCATACTTGGCCAATAATTTCTGATACGGATAAATTACGGTTGAAACCTTGTTGAGCTGTGGAACAAAACGTACATTCCAATGCACAACCAACTTGAGACGACACACATAATGTGGCGCGATCCGTTTCAGGGATCCATACCGATTCGACTTCTTGTCCACCTGCTAATTTAAGCGCAAATTTTATGGTGCCATCGCTAGCGTTTTGTTGATAAGCGATCTCTGGTGCAACAATTTCAGCATGCTCTTGCAATTTAGCTTTGAGTACTTTGTTGATATTACTCATTTGGGTAAAATCAGAGACACCGTGGTGATAAATCCATTGCATGATTTGATCTGCACGAAATGGCTTTTCCCCTATCGACGCCAGAAAATCCCGCATACCTTGACGATTTAAATCTAATAAGTTGGTCTTTTTTGCTGGTGCAACCGCAACTGCCGTCATGATCTGTATCTCTTATCCCAAAAATTGGCAAAAAGGGGAGCGTATAGCTCCCCTTTTATAATTCATTATATGCACTTAGCGAGTACGAGGACATACTTCTTCTTCAGAGAAGAAATAAGCGATTTCACGTGCAGCAGACTCTGGAGCATCAGAACCGTGTACTGCATTCTCGTCGATAGACTCAGCGTAATCAGCGCGCAAGGTACCTGCAGCGGCTTCAGCTGGGTTAGTTGCACCCATGATTTCACGGTTAGCCGCAACTGCATTTTCACCTTCCAATACCTGAACCATCACTGGACCAGAAGTCATAAAATCAACTAACGCACCGAAGAAAGGACGCTCTTTGTGTTCTGCGTAGAAACCTTCAGCTTGTTCACGGCTTAAGTGGACCATTTTAGACGCAACAATTTTTAAGCCCGCAGACTCAAAACGATTGTAGATTGCGCCAATAACGTTTTTCGCTACTGCATCAGGTTTAATGATAGAAAAAGTTCTTTGTAAGGCCATGTTAGGGCTCCGTATTTATGCTGTCAGATGACGTCTAATAAGTTGGTTGCGGATTATACCAAAACCATTGTAAAACTCTAATATTTTTAACACGCACTCCAGCGTCGTACTGTCCACGACGATTTACTGTATTTAGTGCTCTTCTGCTGCGTGATTTAACGTGTACTTGGGGATTTCCACCACTAAATCTTCATCTTTGATAATAGCTTGGCAACCAAGACGAGATTCAGGCTCTAGTCCCCACGCTTTATCTAATAAATCTTCTTCGAGCTCGTCCCCCTCATCAAGCGAATCAAACCCTTCTCGAATAATCACATGGCACGTAGTACAGGCACACACTTTCTCACAAGCATGCTCTATTCCGATGCCATTTTTCAAAGCGGCATCTAAAACAGATGTCCCTGGAGACGCTTCTACGACTGCGCCATCTGGACACAAATCTTCATGAGGTAAAAAAATAATTTGAGTCATGCTGCCCTCTTTTTAAATGGTATCGACGGTTTTTCCCGCCAAGGCTTGTTGAATAGAATAATCCATACGGCGTGTTGCAAACGCTTGAGATGCCGCATCAACTGCACTGATAGCGGTTTTAATTGCATCAGTATCATCCCCTTTAGCCACGTCAGCTAAGGTATTTATATGCTGGGTTAGCTCGCTCAGCTCAGCATCAGATAACAGTGTCTGACCGCTTTCAGCAAGTGCAGATTGCAAAGCTTCAATGACCCGTGCAGCTTCGACTTGTTGCTCTTTTAACATCCGTTGCTGCATGTCATCCTTAGCATGCGTCATCGATGCTTTTAGCATAGATGCAATTTGTTCTTCTGCGAGACCAAAAGATGGTTTTACTTGAATATGTGCTTGCACGCCGGTCGACTTTTCCATGGCTGTCACACTTAACAAACCATCCGCATCAACCTGAAAGGTCACGCGAATATGGGCTGCGCCAGCCGTCATGGGCGGGATGCCAGTCAATGTAAACTTAGCTAAGGAGCGGCAATCTTCTACTAGTTCCCGTTCACCTTGTAAAACGTGGATCATCATTGCCGTTTGGCCGTCTTTGAACGTCGTAAATTCTTGCGCTTTCGCAACGGGAATCGTTGTGTTGCGGCCAATGACTTTTTCAACTAAGCCGCCCATGGTTTCCAAGCCAAGTGACAGTGGCAACACATCTAACAGCAACATTTCTGAATCGGGTTTGTTACCAGCCAAAATATCTGCTTGCGTAGCAGCTCCTAGCGCAACAACCTTATCAGGATCAATATCAGTCAATGGTTCAGTGCCAAAGAAGTCTCCGACTTTACGACGTACCAAAGGCACACGGGTAGAACCACCAACCATCACGACTTGCAAGACCTCATCTGGCGTGACTTCGGCATCTTTTAGGCTGCGTCGACACGCTTTGATTGTTTGTTGCACCAGAGGTTGAATGGCCGCTTCGAACTCATCTACAGTCAAACTTAAATCGTATTCATGCTCACCCAAGCTTACCACTTGAGAGACAGTATCACTGCTAGTTAAGGCTTGTTTGGTATGTTTCGCCAAGGAGACCAGTTCACGGTAGTATGTTTTATTCGCCGTTGCATCAAACCCATGACGCGCTGACCACAAAGCCACGATAGCATGGTCAAAGTCATCACCGCCTAGCGCTGAGTTACCGCCCGTTGCAAGTACCTCAAACACCCCTTTGTGTAAACGCAATATGGAAATATCAAATGTACCACCACCTAAATCATAAACGGCAATTAATCCTTCCTGCCCAGAATCGAGTCCATAAGCAATAGCGGCAGCTGTAGGCTCATTTAACAAGCGCAAGACATTTAAACCTGCCAGCTGTGCGGCATCTTTAGTGCTTTGACGCTGCGCATCATCAAAATAAGCTGGAACCGTGATCACCGCCCCCGTCAACTCGTCACCCAAGGTCGCTTCTGCACGGGCTCTGAGAGAACGCAAAATATCTGCCGATACTTCAACGGGGGTTTTGATCTGACCGTCAACTTGAACTTGAATATTATTGTCGTTGTTTGCATCTGGTACGAATTGATAAGGTAGGTTGGGCCAAGTGCTTTGAATATCTTGCAGACTGCGACCAAGAAAACGTTTGACGGACACGATAGTGTTTGCAGGATCACGATTGGCTTGCGCTTGCGCAGCAATGCCCACAATGGCTTCACCGGCATGATAACGCACAATAGATGGTAGTAAATGCTGCCCAGATTCATCCGCCAGCGTTTCAGTTTGCCCACTGCGCACTGTTGCAACGAGTGAATTGGTTGTGCCTAAGTCAATCCCCACCGCGAGTTTACGCTGATGCGGCGCAGCAGCTTGTCCTGGTTCAGCGATTTGCAATAATGCCATAGTAATTAATCTTCAAATTTGTCTAAATGTTGGGATACTTGTTCTTGAAACTTATACATAAACGTCAGTTTACGCACATCGTCAGCCAGTTGCTGAGGATCAGTATCAGTAGCAAATGCTGTAGCTAAAGATTGATATGCAGATTGAATATCACGTGTAACGGAGGCGTGAAACTCCCATAGTGCATCCTCATCATTCTGTGCATCTTCTAACGCCTCTCGCCACTCTAATTGTTGCATCAAAAACAGCGGATCTTGCATTGTATGCTGCTCATCTTTGATATCAACACCGCGCATAGCGAGTAGATGTTGTGCACGCGATAAGGGGTGTTTTAATACACTATAGCCATCGTTAACCTGTGAGTTTTTTTGCATAGCGATGCGTTTTTCTTGCTCGCTACCGGTGCTGAACTTATCTGGGTGCGTTAATTGTTGTAACGTTTGATAGGTTTGACCTAGCTGTTGCTTATCAATATCCAAAGTTTCAGGCAACGAAAAGAGAGCGAAATAATTCATAGCAGGATTGCCTGTTAGTCGAGATGGATGTTATACGTTGAAGCTTTCACCACAACCACACTCACCATTGGCATTGGGGTTGTTGAATTGAAAACCTTCATTTAATCCTTCTTTAGCAAAATCGAGCTCGGTACCATCCAGGTACACTAAGCTTTTACCATCAATGATAATGTTGATACCGTTGTCTTCGAACAACGTATCGTCTTCATTAAGTTCATCGACAAATTCAAGCACATAAGCCAAACCAGAACAACCCGTGGTTTTTACGCCCAAGCGCAAGCCCAAACCGTGCCCTCTGTTCTTTAAAAAATCAGATGCGCGTTTTGCTGCTGCGTCAGTTACGGTAATCGCCACGAGTGTCTCCTGAGTATAACTTAATTAGTTTTTGCTTTTGTAATCTTTTACGGCTGCCTTAATCGCATCTTCCGCCAAGATTGAACAGTGAATTTTTACCGGTGGTAGTGCTAATTCTTCCGCAATATCGGTATTTTTAATTTGCGTCGCCTCGTCAAGCGTTTTGCCTTTTACCCATTCTGTGACTAATGAGCTAGACGCAATGGCAGAACCGCAACCATAGGTTTTAAATTTCGCATCTTCAATAATGCCATTCTCACCTACTTTTAACTGTAACTTCATCACGTCACCACACGCAGGTGCACCGACCATGCCTGTCGCTACGTTAGGATCATTCTTATCAAAACCACCAACATTGCGAGGATTTTCATAATGGTCAATTACTTTGTCACTATATGCCATAACTGTTACCTTTTCTTACGAGCCACCCTTCGGCGGCGAGTATACTGTAAACTAAATTGCTAAACTACTTGAGTACGACTAATCGAGAATTAGTGATGGGCCCACTCAACCGTGTCTAAATCAATGCCTTCTTTGTACATGTCCCACAAAGGCGACATTTCACGTAATTTATCGATGGCGTTGTTGATGACGCCAATCACATAATCTATTTCTTCTTCGGTGGTAAAACGCCCAAAGCTAAAACGAATCGAGCTGTGCGCCAATTCGTCATTTAGCCCTAGAGCACGCAGTACATATGACGGCTCAAGCGATGCTGATGTACATGCAGAACCTGACGATACGGCCATGTCTTTTAACGCCATAATCAGAGACTCACCTTCAACGTATGCAAACGATACATTTAGGTTGTGCGGGACACGCTGTTCTAAATCACCATTTAAGTAGACGGCTTCGATGTCTTTGATACCATTCCAAAGGCGCTCACGCAATTTGAGAATACGCGCGTTCTCTGCTTCCATCTCGTCTTTTGCAAGGGCAAATGCTTCACCCATACCTACGATTTGATGCGTTGCCAATGTACCAGAACGCATCCCGCGTTCGTGGCCCCCACCGTGGATTTGTGCCTCGATACGCACGCGTGGTTTACGACGTACATACAGTGCACCGATGCCTTTCGGGCCGTAGGTTTTGTGCGCAGAAAATGACATTAAATCAACTTTTAAAGTTTGTAAGTCGATAGCCACTTTGCCTGTAGATTGGGCAGCATCAACATGGAATAAGATTTTTTTACTACGACATAATTCGCCAATCGCGGCAATATCTTGGATGACACCGATCTCATTATTAACGTGCATGATCGTCACTAACACCGTGTCTTCACGCATCGCTGCTTCAAGTTTTGCCAAATCGACTAGACCCGATGCTTCAGGCTCTAGATAAGTCACCGTAAAGCCTTCACGCTCAAGCTGACGACATGTATCTAATACGGCCTTGTGTTCTGTTTTTAGTGTAATAATGTGCTTGCCGCGTTTTTGATAGAACGTTGCCGCCCCTTTGATCGCTAGATTATTAGACTCTGTCGCACCGGATGTGAATACAATTTCACGGGGGTCAGCATTGACTAAATCAGCCACTTGATTACGGGCAATGTCCACCGCTTCTTCTGCTACCCAACCAAAACGGTGAGAACGAGAAGCTGGATTACCAAAGTTGCCTTCCATCTCAAGGCATTCGGTCATCTTTTTAGCAACACGCGGGTCAACCGGCGTTGTAGATGAATAATCGAGGTAAATAGGTAATTGTAATTCGCTCATTTTGCGCTCCGGTTACAACTGAAAACTCACGTTGATTTTTTGGTTAAGGGGATCATTAGTCTGCGAAGGTGGTTGTTTCGCGACTTCTTTAGCGACTAATTCACCTATTGTAATATTGTCTAAAAACTTACTGATGCGATCCGACAAATCTTGCCACAAATTGTGGGTAAGACACTTCTCGCCTCCTTGGCAGTCGGCTTTGCCTTGACACTTCGTCGCATCGATGGATTCATTAACGGCAGCAATCACTTCACCAATCGCAATAGTCTCTGCTGCCCTACCCAGACGATAGCCACCACCGGGTCCACGAATACTTTCTACTAATTGTTTTTTGCGCAACTTGGCAAACAGTTGCTCTAGGTAAGACAGTGAAATTTCTTGACGCTCAGAAATATCTGCAAGCGGCACGGGACCTTGCTGTGCATGCAGCGCCACATCTAACATGGCAGTTACAGCATAACGACCTTTGGATGTTAATTTCATAAACTTACCTTTCTAAACTGTGTCCGTATTATAGATACCTGACCTTTTTAGTCAAGTATATATCCTACTATTTTAGTCAAGTATTGTTAACAGTTTGTAAAACCTAAATCTTGGGGTCAAAGTCTTCATGGTTATCGGGCATCACTGGCTGCATCCCCGTCGCCTCAAAGTCATCAAGATTCATTTTTGGCAAGTTATCAGAACAGACATCGCCTCCCATCGCCTGAATGGCTGTGCACATTTCCTGTACTTTACTATCCATCAGATGCACATGTTCTAATAGAACACCCATAGCGTTGGCGACGGGATCGGGGTTATCGTCCGCGACAGCATAGGCATCAAAGCCATATTTTTGTGCAATTTTAGCACGCGTATCATTGGCTTTATTCGGGTTTGCAATAATAATTCGCCCCGGAATACCGATCACAGTAGCGCCCGGCGGCGTATCCTTGACTACAACAGAATTACTCCCCACCTTTGCGCCGGCGCCAATTGTGATAGGGCCTAGGACTTGCGCACCCGCGCCAACTACAACATTGTCTTCCAAAGTGGGATGGCGTTTGCCCGCTTTCCATGAAGTGCCTCCGAGCGTGACCCCGTGGTATAGCGTTACATCGTCACCAATCTGTGCGGTTTCTCCAATAACGACCCCCATACCATGGTCAATAAAAAAACGACGTCCCAACGTCGCACCTGGGTGGATCTCCACGCCAGTCAAAAAGCGACCGATGGTGGATAAGGTTCGCGCAATCCACTTCAAGCGCCAGCCCCATAGTTTGTGGCTGATCCGGTGTAACCAGATCGCGTGTAAGCCAGGGTAGTTAGTTAGGATCTCAAGCGTATTCCGCGCCGCAGGATCGCGATGATATACACTTTTAATGTCTTCACGAATATGGCTGAACATAGTACCTTAGTTTTTTCCTTATCGAGTGAGCTTGTCAATCGATGACAAGATCCCACGTAAAATATTTAATTCCTGCGCCTCAGGGCGAGCACGATTGACGAGACGACGTAACTTAGTCATAACCACACCAGGATGATTTTTTTGAATAAACTGGGTATTGGTTAACGTTTGCTCTAAGTGCGTGTAAAAACGTTCCAAATCTTCGCTAAGCGGGTATTCATTCTCAATTTCAGGATACGCGTCTTGACCGAGAAAGCCCATACGAATTTCGTAGCATAAAGTCTGTACAGCCGCGGCTAGATTCAGTGAGCTATACTCTGGGTTCGCAGGAATACAGACATGGAAGTGGCACAATTGTAATTCATCGTTGGTCAAACCGTTATTTTCACGACCAAAAACCAAAGCAACCGGGCCTTGTTTGGCTTCTTGTACCATTTTAACCCCGCACTCACGTGGCTCTAGCATCGGCCATGGTAAGGTACGCGAACGGGCCGACGTACCCACAATTAACGCACAATCAGCAACAGCCTCTGCTAGCGTGTCGACTGTTTGCGCTTCGGCGAGTACATCCCCTGCACCTGCTGCGAGTGCGGAAGACTTACCATCTGGTGCACTGACCGGATCGACTAACACCAGGTTACTCAAACCCATGGTTTTCATCGCTCGTGCAGTTGAGCCAATATTACCTGTGTGAGAAGTGTTGACTAAAACAATTTTAATATTGTCTAACATGATGCACTCAATTGCTAAAATAGTGCGGTGATTATAATTACTTTTGTTTCTTTATCAATGTTTGGTATTATAAGCGCAGATCAACGATACCCGAATCGTTGTGTAGTTCTTTGACAAGTTAAGTAGTGAGATATTCATGCATCCAATGCTAAATATAGCGATCCGTGCAGCTAGAAGTGCGGGCAATGTCATCACGCGTGGTTTTGAAAACCGTGGCGACCTAACCATTAATGTAAAAGGTTCACAGGACTTTGTGACCAAAGTTGACCAGGATGCTGAACAAGCGATCATCGACAAAATCAGGCAATCTTACCCTGATCATAGTTTCATGGGCGAAGAAGGTGGCATCATTCAAGGCGATGATACTTTTAAATGGATTATTGACCCCTTAGACGGCACTACTAACTTTATCAAAGGCATCCCTCATTTTGCCGTATCCATTGCTTTAATGTACAAGGGTCGTCTTGACCAAGCGGTCGTATTTGATCCGATTCGCGGCGATTTATTTACGGCTTCTAAAGGCCAAGGCGCTCAATTAAACGGCTACCGCATCCGTGTGGGTAAACAGCGCGACTTGACTGACAGTGTTTTGTGTACTGCCTTCCCTTTCCGTGACAAAGCGAGCTACCCTGAATTTTTGAAAAGCTTTACCCCGATCTTCGCTGCAGGTGGCGATATCCGTCGCTCTGGCTCTGCTGCACTTGATTTGGCATATGTTGCATCTGGCAAGTTCGACGGTTACTGGGAAAAAGGTTTGAAGCCTTGGGATATGGCTGCCGGTGAATTATTAGTACGAGAAGCGGGTGGCCTAGTGACAGATTTCAGCGGTGGGAATGACCCAATCGACAAAGGCCAAGTTGTAGCAGGTAACCCACGAGTTGTTCAGCTGCTGGTGAAGCACCTCAAATAAAAGCCCATTCTACAAACGTACACACTCAACAACATAGTGTGTACGTTTTTTTAGAATTGAAAAACATTTACAGTAGCGGGTCGAGGTCCTCGCCTTCTTTTTCGACGACTTCCGGGATCAAATCTTCCTTGGAAATCCCCAAAAGTAAAGCGACTGAACTTGAAATATAAATCGACGAATACGTCCCGATAAAAACACCAAACAACAACGCTGTGGCAAAACCATGGATCAGTGCGCCACCTTGGAAAAACAGGGCTAACAATACCAAAATCGTGGTGACCGAGGTAATAATGGTACGGTTGAGCGTTTGCGTTAGGGAAATGTTGATGATCTCTTCGGGATCAGATTTTCTTACCTTGCGGAAGTTTTCGCGAATACGGTCTGACACAACAATTGTATCATTAAGTGAATAACCAATTACCGCTAATACCGCCGCGAGGATCGTCAAATCAAATTCCAAACCGAGAATAGAGAATAAGCCCAACGTAATAATCACATCGTGCGCCAAGGCCGATACTGAGCCAAGTGCAAAGCGCCATTCAAAGCGCATGGCAACATAAACCAAGATACACAAAAGTGCGACGAGCATGGCCAAACCGCCCTGCTCTGTGAGTTCTTCACCTACGTTAGGACCTACAAATTCAATCCGACGCATATCCACATCGTCACCACCAGCGCGCAGAGCGAGCATAACGTTATCACCAATCTCGACAGCTTTGACACCATCACGAGGGGCGAGACGAATCAATACATCTTGGCTCGAACCAAAGTTTTGTACGACTGCATCACCAAAACCTGCAGCGTCGAGCTTGCTGCGAATTTCATCGAGTTTAGCGGCTTCTGGATAGCCGACTTCAATGAGCGTCCCACCCGTGAAGTCCAAGCCCCAATTCAATTGGTTGACCGCTAGAGAGCCTAAGGAACCAAGGATCAAAATAGTCGACATAATAAGCGCAAGAATGCGCAATTTCATGAATTTGACTGTGCTGTTGAGTTTTAATAATTGCATTGTTGTGACTCCTAAATCCACAGCTTCTCAAGACGACGACCGCCCCAAACCAAATTCACGATGACGCGTGTTAAAACAATCGCGGTAAACATC
>JBEVCF010000137.1:33981-38031 GCA_040514355.1 Glaciecola sp. | reverse complement strand
TCGCTATGCCAATCATCAAGGTAATCGAGAATCCTTTAATCGGTCCTGTTCCTACGGCAAATAAGATCAAGCCAGCAATAAAGGTCGTGATATTTGCATCCAAAATGGTAGAAAAGGCACTGTCATAACCGTGATGAATAGCTTGTTGCGGTGAGCGTCCTTCTCGCAATTCTTCTCGAATACGTTCGTAGATCAACACGTTTGCGTCTACCGCCATACCAACGGTCAAGACTATGCCCGCCATACCTGGTAAGGTTAAGGTTGCACCTGGGATCATCGACATAATACCGACAATCATCACCAAATTGGCGACCAAAGCAATATTCGCCACTACGCCAAAGGCCTTGTAGTAAATCAACATAAACACTAATACCAATAACAAACCACCTTGGATGGCTTGCATACCTAGCTCAATGTTCTCTGCCCCCAAGCTAGGACCAACGGTGCGCTCTTCTACAATTGTAATTGGCGCAATCAAGGCACCGGCGCGAAGTAAAAGTGCTAAGTCACGGGCTTCTTTAGGTGAATCAAGACCCGTGATACGGAAGTTGCTGCCTAAGCGTGCTTGGATCGTCGCGATACTGATCACTTCTTCTTTCTTTTCAAAAATCAGTTTGCCATTGGCATCGCGTTCACCGGTGGCTTTAAACTCAATAAAGACTGTCGCCATCGGGTTACCGATGTTGTCTTTCGTGCCTTGTGACATTTTTGTGCCACCTTTTGAGTCCAAGGAAATATTGACCTGTGGAATACCATATTCATCCACGCCACTGTTGGCATCGATAATGTGGTTACCCGTCAACATAACGCGTTTTTTCAGAAGCTGTGGTACACCTGAGCGGTCCTCCACTAAAATCGAGCCAGGTGGAATACGACCATTCACCGCATCTCGGACATCGTTATCTTGGTCTACCATGCGAAACTCAAGAGTAGCCGTCGCGTTGAGGATCTCTTTGGCTTTGGCCGTATCTTGAATACCCGGTAATTGTACAACGATCCGCTCAGCACCTTGTTTTTGTACTAGTGGTTCTGCCACCCCTAGCTGATTCACACGGTTGCGGATAATGGTAATGTTTTGTTTTACCGCGTAATCGCGGATTTGTTTTAAACGGTTTTCAGAGAAGGTTGCGCGGATCACTAGGCCATCTATTTCTGTAAACACTAAATCTGGGTTACGGTTGCGTAAAAAAAAGCGCGCAGAATCCAGCGTTGCTTGGTCGCGGAATTGAATGTTGACTGCATCTCCGACCGGTTTCACCGAACGGTAGCGCAGTTTTTCTTCGCGTAATGCAGTTTTAAAATCGCCTTCGAGGTCTTCTTGTGCTTTCGCGATAGCAGAATTCATATCCACTTCCATCAAGAAATGCACCCCACCGCGTAAATCCAAACCGAGTTTCATCGGTGCCCCACCCAGCTCTGCCAACCACTGAGGGGTATCAGGTGCCAAGTTCATCGCAACAAAGTAATCATCGCCCAAAGACTTTTGCAGGGCTTCACGCGCTACTAATTGGGTATCAGAATCAGGCACGCGTACTAGAATTTTGCCATCCGCAAATTCGGTGCGTTTAACGGCAATGTTTTGTGCTGCTAACTGCGCTTCGATAGCAGGGATCATCTGCTCAGTGACTTCGGCGTTGCGGCCTGCAGATATTTGAATAGCGTGATCTTCGCCATAGATATTTGGCAAGGCATACAACGCACTTGCACCAACAACTATGAGTACGAGGAAAATTTTCCAAATGGAAGTTTGATTTAACACAAGATGTCCTTACTTCAAGACGCGATTAACTGATTAAAATGATAAAGGCAAACCTGAGTTTGCCTTTTCTTGGTTAAAGAGACTTCATCGTCCCTTTGGGTAGCACTGTCGCAACAGATGCTTTTTGCACCATCACGTTTTGATTTTCAGATAAAGCAATTTCGATGAAATCTTTTTCTGCATCTACTTTAGTGATTTTACCAACTAAGCCACCCTGGATAAGCACTTCGTCACCTTTTGACAATGCTTCAACCAATGCTTTGTGCTCTTTTACTCGCTTGGCTTGCGGGCGGTAAAGTAAAAAGTAAAAAATCAAACCAAATGCCGCCAACATGATCAGCATTTCAATGCCGCCACCTTGCGCTGAACCACCGGCTGTTTGTGCGTGTGCGTTTGCTATAAATAAACTCATAATGTTTCCTATCTCTTATATTTATGATTCTAGTGCCGGTACCGGCATATTTTTTTGGGCGTAAAATTCCGCCACAAATTCGTCTAAATTCCCAGCCATAATTGCATCTCGCAAGCCTTGCATAACGCGCTGGTAATAGCGCAAGTTGTGAATCGTATTCAACCGTGCGCCGAGTATTTCGTTGCATTTGTCTAAATGATGTAGATATGACCGAGAATAATTTTTACAAGTGTAACAGTCACATTTTTCGTCTAAAGGACCAGTATCGGTCTTGTGTTTGGCATTGCGGATTTTGATCACACCTTCTGTCACAAACAAATGACCATTGCGTGCATTACGTGTCGGCATGACACAATCAAACATATCAATACCGCGACGCACCGCTTCAACGATGTCCTCTGGCTTGCCCACGCCCATTAAATAACGCGGCTTATCCTCAGGACATTTGTGTGCAGTATTGTCCAACACACGGATCATATCTTCTTTGGGCTCACCTACCGATAAGCCACCGATCGCATAGCCATCAAAGCCAATATCGGTTAAGCCTTGTAAGGAAATATCACGTAAATTTTCGTACATTCCACCCTGGACAATACCAAATAACGCCGCGTCACTGTCACCGTGCTCATCTTTACTGCGTTGCGCCCAACGCAATGACAACTCCATGCTCACGCGCGCTTCTTGTTCAGTCGCTGGATAGGGTGTGCATTCATCAAAAATCATGACAATGTCAGACCCTAACTCACGCTGCACTTCAATTGACTTTTCAGGGGTCAGTAGGATTTTTTCACCATTGATGGGCGAGCGAAACGTCACGCCATTTTCATCAATTTTGCGCAAATCACCGAGACTAAACACCTGGAAACCGCCAGAATCTGTGAGAATCGGTTTGTCCCAGTGCATAAAATCATGCAAATCACCGTGTTGCTGAATGATCCCCGTACCTGGACGCAACATCAAATGAAAAGTGTTGCCCAAACATATATGTGCGCCGGTATCCGCTAACTCTTCTGGGGTCATACCTTTGACTGTGCCATAGGTGCCGACAGGCATAAAAGCAGGCGTTTCAACTACGCCTCGCGGGAAAATTAACTGCCCTCTTCGAGCTTTGCCTTGGGTGGCGAGTAACTTAAATTCCACAGAGATCTCGATGACTAAAAAAATTGGGCGCTAGCATAGCAAAAATCTTAGGACTTTTCGATAAACATTGAATCGCCGTAACTAAAGAAACGATATTCTTGTGCAATCGCTTCGTCATACGCTGCCATTACGTGGTCTTTACCTGCAAATGCTGAGATCAACATCATCAATGTCGATTCAGGCAGATGAAAGTTAGTAAACATCGCATCGAAGATTTTAAATTCAAACCCCGGATAGATAAAAATCTGGGTATCTTCATAAAACGGGACAATTAATTCACCCGTCGCATCCGCTTTTTTCGCAGCCGACTCGACTGAACGCATCGAGGTTGTGCCCACGGCGATCACGCGCTTACCCGCGGCTTTAGTTGCCTTGATCTGTGTAACAACATCCTCGGGTACTTCCGCGTACTCGGCATGCATGACGTGTTCTTCCACATTGTCGACCTTGACCGGTTGAAAGGTACCAGCGCCGACATGCAAGGTCACAAAAGCTTTATTGACGCCTTTTTCTTCGAGGCGTTGCAAGATATGTTCATCAAAATGCAAACCTGCCGTAGGGGCGGCTACCGCGCCCGGTTTTTCGTTGTACACGGTTTGATAACGCTCTTTATCGCTGTCTTCATCAGGACGATCGATGTACGGAGGCAGGGGCATATGCCCGTATTCTTCCAACAATGTTAGTATGTGCTCACCCACAGGGAACTCTAGTTCAAAAAGGGCATCGTGTCGACCCACCA
>JBEVCF010000137.1:5114-33971 GCA_040514355.1 Glaciecola sp. | reverse complement strand
TGGTGACTTCCACACCGCCTTCGAGAATGAGTTTGGCGCCAGGTTTAGGGGATTTACTGGAACGAATATGCGCTAGAGCACGTTGATCATCTAACATCCGTTCAATTAAAATCTCAACCCTCCCACCGGTGCTTTTTTGACCAAACAAACGTGCCGGGATCACTCGTGTATTGTTAAAAATAAGCAGATCGCCTTCCTCCACCAAGTCCAACATATCCACAAACTGGTGATGCGCAACGCGACCCGTTTTACCGTTTAAGTGTAACAAACGAGATGCTGTTCGTTCAGCTGTGGGGTATTTCGCAATTAGACGCTCAGGTAAAGTAAACGCAAAATCTGATGTTTTCATTCCAAGGTTTCCAGTATTGTAGGCGCGTAAATAGTAATCGCTATTAAAAACCCTGACAAATTTTTTACGTAAAAAACGTATTAGGTATGATTATAAATAGGTAGGCATTCTCTTACATAATTGCCACAGTCAAATAGCACCTGTATTTACAACATAAAATGTTTTTTCATGTATGTTCTATAAAAAACCATTTGCCCAATGTCGTATGTTGGGTTTTATTGCTCAAGTTTTTACCTATGATGTGTATGTTGCGAGTGAGAAGACAACCAAGCAAAGATCCACAATCAGCATCACATTCAAAATTTCAACAATCATTATTTCTATCTGATTGTTTTTAATACCTTTTAATATGCTATTACAATATCAATGGTAGATTTTCAAAGATACAGTCGTTACTATAAACCAAACTATCATCTACAGGTAATCGCATGTCGCTCTGGGGCAAACTCAAACGCGCAGTATTGCAATATTTTAATGATGCGGATGCATCGAGTATTTTTATTGCCACGGCTTTATACGCATTAATTGCTTGGCTCTTACTGTATTGGGCTGGCGAGACACCTTTAACCGACCCGGTTGATTTCCTCTACTATTTAGCAGTCACCAGCTCAACAGTTGGTTATGGTGATTACTCTCCTGTTACTCCCACTGGTAAACTAGTCGTAAGTTTGTTTATTATTCCTGTAGGGTTAAGTATTTTCGCTTTAGTGATTGGACGGATTGCTGCATTCGCCAGTGCGCAATGGCAAAAAAACATAAAAGGGCTCAAAAACATCATGGAAAAAAACCATATTTTAGTTATCGGGTGGAATGGTGAGCGCACCATGCAATTACTCCAATTACTACTTGCAGAACGTGAGCAAAGCATTGAAAAAAACGAAATTGTACTTTGCGTGAGAGCTGACATAACCAACCCTATGCCAGGTGAGATAGGGTTTGTGCGCGTTGCATCATTTAATCGCGATATCGATATGAACAAAGCCAATGTTCGCCATGCCAAAACGATTTTGATTGATAACCCTGAAGATGACATGACAATGACCACGTCATTGTACTGTTCCAAACACAACCCAACCGCACATATCGTAGCGTATTTTAATGATGAGAGTTTGGTCGAGCTATTACAACAACACTGTCCTAATGTGGAATGTACACCTAGCGTTGCGGTTGAGATGTTGGCAAAATCAGCCTTTGATCCTGGTTCAAGCCTATTACATCATGACTTATTAAGTGTTGAAGCGGGTCAAGAACAATACTCCACAGTGGTGCCTGAAGCATGCCATGGTATGAGTGTTGAAACGGTGTTTTTTGGGTTAAAAAAAATCCACAATGCCATTTTCATTGGCTATGCTAAAGCTGCAGACAAACAACACATTATTGTCAATCCAGATTTTAGCGACAACATCAGTGCAGGGGATCGACTATTCTACATTGCCTGTTCACGTATTAATGAACTTAACTGGGAAGCTCTATAATGGAAAACATCATTACTTCACTCGCTGGCTTAGGCAGTTTTGCCGCATATTTCATCAGTGCTCTGGTGTTGTTATTTGTTTTTAAACTGCTCTACACCTTGGTCACACCTCACGACGAGTGGACTTTGATCAAAGACGGTCAAAATACTGCAGCGGCCATTGCCTTCGGTGGGGCAGTATTGGGCTTTTGTGTCGCCCTAGCAGGCGCAATTGCAAATTCCGAAACCTATATCGATTTTCTTATCTGGGCAGCGATTGCATTGTTAGCTCAGCTACTTGCCTTTGCTGCGTTGCGTTTTACTTTCATGCCAAAAATCGCTGAGCGTATCGAAAACGCGGAGATGTCTGCTGGTACCATGCTCGCAAGTGTGTCGGTAGGGGTTGGTTTGCTCAATGCGGCGTGTATGACGTACTAGGAGGCCAACATGGAACAGCAAAAAAGAAGTGCCTCCATTAGTCTACCTCGTTTTCGCAAGTGGTTTGCCGTAAAACCTGTTGCCGTAGGGGTGGCAGCTGTTTTACTCAGTGCTTGTGGTGACGATCCACTTGAAGCCAATTTGTATCGCACTGTAGATGAATGCACTGACGATTACCCAGACTTTCTCAATGAGTGTAGTTTTGCTTATCGCGAAGCTGTCATGGAAGCAGAACGTGTCGCACCGAAGTTCAGTAATGAATACGATTGTGAATACGAGTTTGGCGATGACAACTGCCAATTTATCCAAAATCGCAATGGTTCGTTTTTCATGCCATTTATGGCCGGCTTCATGCTCTCGCGCTTCTTAGATGATGACATCGATATTGATTTAAAGAAGAAAAAGAAAAAGCGTTACTACTCACAACCTTTATTCACTTCTTATTCACGCCGTTCAAACTTGCGTAATAAATGGTTTACCGCTGATGGTCAATCCTATGGTGGGTTGCACAAGCGCAGCACCAAAGTATATGCATCTGCCTACAAACCCAAACCATTAGTAGCTCGTACCTTAAGCCGCGGTGGCTTTGGTAAATCCGTTGCGCGTAGTTCAGGCTCGCGCAGTTTTGGTGGTTAAGCGACAACATGCTTAGACGAGATATTGCGCCTCGCGCAAATTGGCAAGCACTCGCCGCCGAATACGGCTTCCATTTTCATACGATGTATGGCGAGCCGTATTGGCAAGAAGATGCCTACTATCAATTCACACTCAAGCAAATCGAAGATGATTTAGAAACACCCACTGCAGAGCTACACCAAATGTGCCTCGCTGCAGTGGATGCAGTGGTGCATGATGAGCTGTGGCTGAAAAAGTTTTGCATCCCCGAGGCGTACTGGGACCAAGTGAGAGACAGTTGGCAACAACAAGCTCCTTCTTTGTACTCCCGCATGGATTTGGTGTATGACGGTAGAACTCCTGCCAAACTTCTGGAAAATAATGCTGACACACCCACTAGCCTTTATGAAACCGGATTTTGGCAGTGGTTGTGGTTACAGGATAATGTCGATGCTGGCGTATTACCTGCCCGTAGTGACCAGTTTAATTCTCTTCAAGAAAAACTCGTGCACCGCTTTACCAATCTACGGGAGAGAGAAGGCTGGGACAGTATGCACTTTACGTGCTGCCAAGATACTGTAGAAGACCGCGGTACCGTTCAGTATCTACAAGACTGTGCAGAAGCGGCAGGGATCACCCAGCACTTCAACTTTATTGAACAAATTGGTTTGAGCGCAGAGGGCTATTTTACCGATAAGCTCGATCGCGTCATCACGCGTTGTTTTAAGCTTTACCCATGGGAATTTATGTTGGCTGAGGAATTTGGCAGCCACCTTAAAACAGCCGATGTACAATGGCTAGAGCCTATGTGGAAGTCAGTATTGTCCAACAAAGCGTTATTACCGATGTTATGGCAACTGTTTCCAGAACATCCCAACTTATTACCCGCTTATTTTAGCGATAACACTGCGCGTTTTGCACAAGGGAGGTGGGTCAAAAAACCTTTATTCTCTCGTGAAGGCGCCAATATATCGATTATGGAAGGTCAAGCTATGCTTGCGCAATCTAATGGCCCTTATGGTGCGGAGGGTTTTATTTACCAAGCCTACCACCCCCTACCACAATACAATGGCAAACATACGCTCATTGGCAGTTGGTTAGTGGATGATTTGCCAGCCGGTATTTCAGTGCGTGAAGACAAAAGTATGATCACTCAAGATATGTCTCGTTTTTTACCGCATATCATATTAGGCTAGCGACATTTTTCAGGAATAAAGCAGTAACATGTCTGAACAACCGCATATATCAACGCCCAATCCCAAGCAAACACCCCAAAAAAACGAGAACATGCTCGCGAACCTCGCGTTCAATATCATTATTCCCGTGTTGTTGATGAGCTATGCTAGTAAGCCAGAATACTTAGGGCCGTTGTGGAGTATCGCCGTGGCCTTAGCTTTTCCGATTAGTTACGGTACCTACGAGTTGGTGAAAAGCAAAAAATGGAACTTCTTTTCTATTCTTGGCATTGTCAGTGTGTTACTCACCGGTACTATTAGTCTGTTGAAACTACCCGCAGAGTACATCGCGATCAAAGAAGCCGCCATCCCTGGCCTAATCGGCATTGCCGTCTTAGTGTCTCGTTATATGTCCAAGCCATTAATTAAAGTACTGGTACTAAACGATGCTATCATTAACTGGCCAGCGCTGGATGCGGCTTTGGAAAAAAACAACGCCACCGCCGCCTTTGAGAAAAAAATTGATGTGAGTAACTATATTGTTGCCTGTTCGTTTTTCTTGTCATCCGCGTTGAATTACGGTCTAGCGAAATGGATTTTGGTGTCAGAGCCTGGCACAACGGCTTACACCGAAGAGCTCGGTCGCATGACAGCACTGAGTTATCCAGTGATTGTGCTCCCTAGCATGATCTTGTTGTTAGGCGCGCTGTTTTATATCTTTTCTCAGATGAAAAAGCTAACAGGTGAGGATGTGGACGCGTTTATGCATGGGAAGTAAGCAAGTCTCACTGTAATAAACGGTCATACATACGCTTACCCAGTCCCATTCTAAATTAATTGTGGGGATCTTCAAAAACATGGAGCTTTGTCGCAGCGTTTAGCCAACAGAGCTCCATTCTCATTAGTTATCAGCTAATATCTCAAACAAACGCTTGGCGATATCGGTATTATCCAAATATCCTGCAAACTTTTCTTTGTGTGGACCTTGCGCAAAAATTTGCACATCCACAGCGGTATGCCCGCTTGTCGTCCACCCTGTATTGGTGTGTGCATCAATCATTGGTTTGATCACCGCTTCTAAGGGCCAATCCTCCTCAGACAAATCCATTAAGACCAACGCCTCTTCTTGTTCAGGTGTTAACGCAAATCCCAACTGCTCCGCGACAAAATTAACCCGTTCTGTACCATTCATTTGCTTGGCTTTCATGGTATCAACCATCATGGGTACTGACATCGTAATCGCTTTTAAAGGTTGTGGTGACCAGCGATATTCGCCATTAGCGGCTAGGGTTAATCCCCCCGTGCTGTGATCAGCAGTTAGCACAATTAACGTATTAGGGTGCTGTTGTTGATAATCCTCTAACAATAACATCGTGTCGTGCAAATCCTGCATTTCGGCCATTGCGCTATTGATATCCCGACCATGTCCAGCCCAGTCAACTTGGCTTGCTTCCACCAACAAAAAGAACCCATTGGGATTGGCTAGGTGCTGCAACGCAGTCTCAGTTAACGTGCGTAAGCGTTGCGGTTGGGTGTCATCGAGTGCCCAAGGTAATCCCACTGGAGCAAATAAACCAAGTACGTCACTGCCGAGCGGAATATCGGCTAACTCGGTATAGTCTTCGACATAACTGTACCCCGCAGCTACAAAATCAGCAGTTAAATCCCGATCGTCTCGCTTGAAGTAATCGGTACCACCACCGAGCATCACATTGACCTTTAGCTGTCCATCCAAGCGGTCATCAAAATAGTTATCGGCTATGGCATTGTAATTACGTCGATTTTCATTGTGCGTGACATAGGCCGCAGGCGTGGCATGGACAATCTGAGAAGTCACCGCCAAGCCCGTTTTCATCCCCATCGATTTAGCTACATGTAGGACTGAGCGGACGGGTTGTTTATTCACATCTACCCCAATGGCACCATTATAACTTTTCACTCCCGCAGCTAATGCTGTTGCACTGGCGGCAGAATCAGTCACTAATCCAGACACCGTTGCCGGATAGGTTGAAGCATTACCCACATGATGACGCTCAAACCAGTTCGATTCTATCTCGGGGGTCGCAGGATCGTCATGATAGTAACGAAAACCAGATGTATAGGCAGGCCCCATTCCATCAGCCACTACCATAATAATATTGAGAGGCTTACTCACATCAACCACAGGAGCTGGCTCTGCAGGTGACTTAGCACTTGGTGGGGCGAAGGTCGCATTGCAAGCAACCAAGGTACATGCTGTAATTAAACCAAATAATTGGGCTTTCATAGGCTTCCTAACCGAGTAATATTTAACGTTAGTATTATACTGATTTTTTGTGACAAAGGCGTGAATTTTGTGATTCGCAACAGCAAGCTCTAATACCTTAGTTCTAAATAACAAGTATAAATACAAAAGCACCCTTCCATTCACAAAATCAATAACCCTTTAGCTATCAGACCTTTATAAGCATTATAATTACGGGAACACGCTTTATAGATTTGATGAATACTGATAATCCCTTTCATTGATTGTATTTATTATAAAAACCCTTCTAGGATGATGGTGTGTTGATTAGAACATCATTGTTTTAATCATTGAATTTTCACCCTACGAAAGGATAACGAGTATGTCTCAATATCAACAAGATCAAGCAGCATTTGCTGATTTAATTGCCGCTCAAGGCACTTGGAATGCAATCAGCCCAGAATACGCAGCACGTATGAAGGCGCAAAACCGTTTTAAAACGGGTTTAGACATTGCTAAATACACTGCAGGTATCATGCGTAAAGATATGGCTGATTACGATGCAGATTCTGCACAGTACACGCAGTCTTTAGGTTGCTGGCACGGTTTCGTAGGTCAACAAAAAATGCTTGCGGTTAAAAAACACCAAGGTACTACTGACAAGTCTTACTTGTACCTTTCTGGTTGGATGGTTGCTGCACTTCGCTCTGAATTCGGTCCGCTTCCTGACCAATCAATGCACGAAAAAACATCTGTTCCTGCACTTATCGAAGAGCTTTACACGTTCCTACGTCAAGCAGACGCACGTGAACTAGGTAACCTTTTCAACAAACTTGACGATGCTAAAGCAAACGGCGGTGACGTTGCTGCTATCCAAGCTGAAATCGACAACTTTGAAACACACGTTGTGCCAATCATTGCTGACATCGACGCTGGTTTTGGTAACGAAGAAGCCACTTACCTACTGGCGAAGAAGATGATCGAAGCGGGTGCATGTTGTATCCAAATCGAAAACCAAGTATCTGATGCAAAACAATGTGGTCACCAAGACGGTAAAGTAACGGTTCCACACGAAGATTTCTTAGCGAAAATCAACGCGGTTCGTTACGCATTCCTTGAGCTAGGTGTTGATGACGGTGTTATCGTTGCACGTACTGACTCACTAGGTGCTGGCCTAACTCAGAAGATCCCTGTATCTAACAACGAAGGTGACCTTGCTGAGCAATACAATGCATTCTTAGAAACAACGCCAGTTGAAGATTTGTCTGCACTTAAGAATGGCGACACTATCATGAAGCTTAACAACGAAATCGTTAAGCCTGTGCGTCTTCCTAACGGTTTATACAAGTTTAAAGATAACACTGGTTTTGACCGTGTTGTACTTGACTGTGTAACTTCTTTACAGAACGGTGCCGATTTACTTTGGATCGAAACTGAGAAGCCTCACGTTGGTCAAATCGCAGAAATGGTTAACGAAATCCGTAAAACGGTGCCTAACGCGAAATTGGTTTACAACAACTCGCCTTCTTTCAACTGGACACTTAACTTCCGTCAACAAATCTTTGATTTGTGGCAAGCAGAAGGTAAAGACGTATCTGCATACGACCGTGCTTCACTCATGTCTGTTGAGTATGATGATTCTGAACTAGCTGCGGCTGCTGACGAGAAAGTTCGTACTTTCCAAGCTGACGCTGCACGTGAAGCAGGTATCTTCCACCACCTAATCACGCTACCGACTTACCACACAGCTGCGTTATCAACGGATAACCTTGCTAAAGGCTACTTCGGTGACGAAGGTATGTTAGCGTATGTGAAAGGTGTTCAACGTCAAGAACTACGTCAAGGCCTAGCGTGTGTTAAACACCAAGCAATGGCAGGTTCTGATTTAGGTGATACGCACAAAGAGTACTTCTCTGGTGACCAAGCACTTAAAGCGTCGGGTGAAGACAACACCATGAACCAGTTCGACTAAGCTTTAGCTTATTTTAATTGATACAAACCCAGCTTCGGCTGGGTTTTTTATTGCGTGTATAAAACCCGCCAAAAGCACATAGATTAAGGCTTATAAGACATTTTCCTTACTACTAATATCGTATCGAGCCATTCACGAAATGTATTATAATGCAATCTGTATAATTAAAAGGACCAGTCATGAACATTGCTAAAGTAGATTTAAATCTTCTGGTGTATTTAGACGTGTTATTACGCGAGGGAAGTGTAACCAAAGCGGCTATCCAGCTCAGTATTACCCAACCCGCTATGAGTAATGGCCTAAAACGCTTGCGTGATTTGTTCAATGACCCTTTGCTGGTGCGCACTAGTGACGGTATGACTCCGACCAAGCGTGCATTAGAGTTACAGCCTATTATCCGCGATGTGTTGAGCAAACTCGAAACCTCGATTCAACCCGAAGTCGAATTTGACCCAGAAACCTCTTCGCGTACTTTCCGGATCATGACCAGTGATTATGCTGAGTCGACCCTGTTAATGGGTTTGATTGAACGCTTGAATACGGCAGCGCCAAATATCACGTTGGATTTGATCACGCCATCAGATGTCACCTTCCACGACGTGGAACAAGGTCGCGTCGATATGGCAATTAACCGGTTTGATGACTTGCCTTTATCATTTCACCAAAAAGTGATTTGGTATGATCAATTTTCCTGTGTCATGTCCTCAAAGAATGACATCATTAATGACTTTACTTTAGCTAACTACCTAAAATCACAGCATATTTGGGTGAGTAAAACCGGATTTGGCGTCGGCGTGGGCATTGATCCCAACGAAGTCCAAAAGTTGGGCTGGGTGGATGCTGAATTGACTAAACTGGGCAAAAAACGCGACATCCGCGTGTTCACTCGTCACTATCACGCTGCATTACAATTGGCTAAAACGCAAAATCTTATCGCAACCTTACCGAGCCGTGCTGCCCGCATTTACGCTGATGATCCGGAAATGTCAATCACTGCACCCCCATTTGATATTCCACCCATTGCCTTAAAAATGGCATGGAGTGCATTATTACATCACGATGCAGGACACATTTGGTTGCGCAAACTAATTGCAGACGTTGCAACTGAGATGAGCGAGTAGTAAAACACCTGATAACTGTTTGATGTAGTTGCATTTTATATGTCGTTACACAGCCAACTCGGGCATTCACTTAATGAATGTTAAACATTGATATTATAATCTAATCAATATATTGGGTTTGTCTTATACTCGTTCTTATAACGCTATATAAGGAATACCCTATGACTACATATATTCGTCGCGGTGGATTAGACATCGCATCTTGCTTAGACCGTTTTATCGAACAACAAGCGCTACCTAACACTGGTATCGACTTTGACGAATTCTGGGTATCCTTCGAAAACATCCTAGCGGAATTTGCACCACGCAACGCACAGTTATTAGCAGAGCGTGACGCCATTCAAACCAAAATTGATGCGTTCCACACGACTCATCCGGACGCACCGTTTGACCAATACAAAGCTTTTTTGCAAGAAATTGGCTATCTTGTACCAAAACCTGCAGATTTTCAGATCACGACTAGCAACGTGGATGCTGAACTGGCGACAATGGCGGGTCCACAGCTCGTAGTGCCTATCAATAATGCGCGTTATGCACTCAATGCGGTTAACGCACGTTGGGGCAGTTTGTATGACGCATTGTATGGTACCGATGTCATCAGTGATGAAGATGGTGCGCAGAAGACCGCGACTTACAATCCACAACGTGGTCAAAAGGTCATCCGCCAAGCACGTGAATACTTAAATACTATCGCGCCGTTAGCGAATGGTTCACATGTCAATGCAACGGACTACAACATTGAGTCCGGCCAGTTATTAATTACATTGGTTGATGGTAGCCAAACAGAACTAGCCAACATTGCACAATTAATCGGTTACCAAGGTAGTGCGAGTGCACCAACGTGTATCCTTCTCCAAAACAATGGTTTGCACGTTGAAATCCAGTTTGCTGACAATCACCCGATTGCCGATGCTGATCCCGCAGGTATCAAAGACATCTTAATGGAGTCTGCCCTTTCAACCATCATGGACTGTGAAGATTCTGTCGCGGCGGTAGATGCTGAAGACAAAACGCTAGTCTATCAAAACTGGTTAGGTTTAATGCAAGGTAGCTTGAGTACATCTGTACAAAAAGGCGACAAGACTATTACGCGTAAGATGCATGCTGACCGTGTTTACACTGCATTTAACGGTGCGGATGTCACTCTGTCTGGCCGTAGTTTGATGTTTGTCCGTAACGTAGGGCATTTGATGACTAATGATGCGATTTTATTCAAAGGTGAGCCAATCCCAGAAGGGATCATGGATGGTGTCATCACGACCTTGATCAGCTTACATGACTTGCGTCACAACTCACCATTTGCCAATTCTAAAACAGGCAGCATCTACATCGTGAAGCCTAAAATGCATGGCCCTGCCGAAGTTGCTTTCTGTAACGATTTATTCAACGCTATTGAAGATGCTCTAAAACTTGAACGTCACACTTTAAAAATGGGTTTGATGGACGAAGAACGTCGTACATCTTTGAACCTGAAAGCGTGTATCGAACAAGCGCAGCACCGTGTTGTCTTCATTAATACAGGCTTTTTGGACCGGACGGGTGATGAGATCCACACGTCGATGAAATTAGCGCCATTTGCGCCTAAAGCAGAGCTAAAACAACGCCCTTGGATCCATGCCTATGAGAAATCAAATGTCATCACAGGTTTGAGCACGGGTATGTCTGGCAAAGCACAAATCGGTAAAGGCATGTGGCCGATCCCTGATCAAATGGCCAACATGATGGAAGCGAAAGTAGGCCACCCTCAAGCCGGTGCTAATACCGCTTGGGTACCCTCTCCTACTGCAGCAACTTTACATGCTTTGCATTATCACCAAATCGATGTCTTTGGCTTGCAACAAACCATGCTGCAAGAAGACTTTGATGGCACGGATACTATTTTGGATATTCCATTATTGGAAACCGGTCGCACTTTGACTGCAGACGACATCCAAGCTGAACTAGACAACAACATCCAAGGGATCCTAGGTTATGTTGTACGCTGGGTACACCAGGGTGTAGGTTGTTCAAAAGTCCCAGATATTCACAATGTCGGTTTAATGGAAGACCGCGCAACGTTGCGTATCTCGGCGCAACACATTGCGAACTGGTTAGAGCATGGTTTGGTAACCGTTGCGCAAGTGGACGAAACGCTGGCTCGCATGGCTGAGCTAGTTGATCAACAAAACGCAGGTGATGCTGAATACATTCCAATGACACCAAACTTAAATACGTCGATTGGCTACCAAGCGGCACGTGATTTGATTGTGTTAGGTGCAGCACAACCTAGCGGTTATACTGAGCCTCTATTACACGCACGTCGTCGTGAGATGAAAGCAAGCCTTGCTTAATCGTTAGACAGGTACCTACCCCGTTGATTGCATCTGTAATCACGGGGTAAGCGTCACCTTAGCGCCCTTTACCAAATAAAACGACTTCTACCGTTCGGGCAAGTACCAATATGTCTAACGTAAAACTTTGGTGTTTGACATAGTACAAATCGAACTTTAGTTTTTCCATGGCGTCTTCTACACTTGCTCCATAAGGGTAGTTAAGTTGCGCCCAGCCAGCTAAACCAGGTTTTACATTGTGTCGTTGATTGTAAAAGGGGATCGCTTTATTCAACTGTTCAACAAACTCTGGTCGTTCCGGACGTGGACCAACAAAAGACATATCTCCACGTATTACATTCAATAATTGTGGTAGTTCGTCTAAACGATATTTACGGATAAAGCCACCGACACGTGTCACGCGCAAGTCATTTTTAGTTGTCCACTGTGCACCATTTTTCTCTGCATCAATGCCCATACTGCGGAACTTAAAAATTGAAAATAATTCGCCCTCTTTGCCTACACGGACTTGTTTATAGAAGACAGAAGCACCGGTTTTTTTGCCATCATCCAAATAAATCGCCAGAGCAGTCAATAACATAATTGGCCATACTAAAAGTAGCATCAAACTGGCTAATACAAAATTCATCGCGTAATCAGAGAACCGTCGCATGTGGTTTTGGCTGTGAAATCCACCAGAAAAAATCAACCAACTCGGGTACATCATATTTACCAAAATCTGGCCACTTTCTCGCTCCATAAAATCTAACAAATCAGTGATTTTTATGCCTTGTAAACGCAAGTCAAATAATACTTCAATAGGCAGCGTACCACGGCGTTGGTCAGCAGCAATAACCACTTCATCAATTTCATTGTCAGCTATAAAATCTTTAAATGAGTCATCGATATTGACGTCTAAAATCGGTTCTCTTTTAATACTGGTGGTATTGGTATCGCCTGGCAGTGGAATAAAGCCAATAATTTGAAAACCTTTGCGGTCAGCTGCGCGACGCATGCGGTTTTCAATCACAGCAGCGCGTTCCCCTGTCCCTAAAATAACGATACGAGAGTCTGCCAATCCCAACGCCCCAAAACGCATGACAAAAAAACGAAAAATAGCGCTCCCAAGAATGGTCATTAATATAGCAACGACTAAATAATAAGAATGGATAAGCACGTGCGCTAAAAATAATTCCGTAAAGACGGCCATGGCAAAAAAAGCGATACCTTGAGCGACGAAAATACGTCGAACCACCCCTCGAAATGTCTCTCTGAGTTTGGGTTCGTACAACCCCACAGCTAACTGACTCAACACAATAAAGACCGCAAATATGATCACTGGAGCAAAGTGGTCAATAGTAAAAGTAGGTGCAAAGGTATCTGCTAATGTGACTACAAAAAAACCGGTATGAAGTAAGTATGCAATGAGCACGCTTTCCGCGATCATTAACGGGATAAGGCATTTATTATTTCCGTTCTTAACGTTTGCCATGAACCTTCCTTGGGCATATTGGGGTATTTCTATCCGATTTTACTAAAACCGTCGTTTTAACAGTTGTCAGATTAGGACTTTGAACAGCAAATACATGTTTGCTTATGACGTTATCGACAATATGTGTAAAAAGTTAATAAAGGATTTACCAACCGTTTTGAGATATGGGACTGCCGCAGGTAAGAAGTACTTATTTTTGTCCCATTGCACGACGGATAAACATTCGTTTCACCCATGGTAATGCATGTAATGCAGACAAACCTTTAGAACGGAGCGCATTGAGTAACAGCGCGTTGTTAGAAAATAAAGAGACGAGACCTGAGGTCGCCAATACAGTTTGTGTCCGGTCTGTGTGTCTCACTGCAGCAAAGTCCTCACCAAACCGAGTGAGGCTAGAGGTTGTACGCAATAAAAATACCGCATCTTGAATATCCCTTACCCCTAAGTTGAAACCTTGACCCGCGATAGGATGCAGTGCTTGTGCTGCATTCCCTAAACACACGGCGTACGGATGTGTGCCACTGTGTCGAGTGAGTTTTAAAGGAAAGCTGAATGTTTCGGTATGGGCCACCATGTGCCCTGCTCGATGGCCAAATAAGTGTTGTAAACGCTGTAAAAAAGCAGGAGTATCGAGCGCCATAATCTCGTTCTTGGTATCCTCATGGGCACACCACACCAGTGAATAATTTTGCTGACCGTGTGCAGTATCAGACACAGGGTTGATCGGCAACAGCGCAATGGGGCCTTGGGGTGTAAAGCGTTCAAACGCTGTGACCTGTTCACGATAGCGCGTATACGGAGAGCTATTGGTTGTCACGGTCGTGACAATACCTGATTGTCCAAAATCGACGACTGTTTGGGTAAAACCCAGTTCTGTCTTTAGCGACGAGCCCTGTCCATCTGCAAACACTAATTGTGCGCAGGTCATTGTCGTGCTTCCCTCAGACACAGAAAGTTCAAGGGCTAAATGAACAGATGATGTCATCGCTTCTCGGTCTCCCTCTACAGAGCGACCATCGCAATCTTTGGCAGGTGATGCATCGGTTAGTGACGTAACGTGTTCTAACTGTGTTTCAGATAAAATATGTAAGCGTTCACCAACTATGGATGATAGCTTTGATAAGCTCCCTAGTAACAACTGCGTCAAGGCCTGTAAACTTACCACATAGCCCAAAGCAGGCACATCCACCTCATTTGCCAGCAAGCGTGTTTGTCCGATCTGACCTCTATCAGAAACATGGATTTGTTCAATACCAGGACCTAGCGTTGTCACATCCACATCAAGACTAGCTAAAAACGTCACTGTATTATAAGCGAGAGCGACATACCTAGGATCCGCACCAAACTCGTTTTCGTTCTCTTCAGACACATTTTGTTGTTCTATCACAATGTCGCGTGCATCACATAACGCCACAGAATAGGGTGTGCGTTTTAAAATTGCCAATGCAAACAACAAACCTGTGGTATTTGCACCGCTGACAACAAAATCAAAGTATGAGGAATCGTTTTGCATCATAAAGTATGAATGTAGTCTTCTCGCATTAACGCTTCTATCGCTGCGCGCGTCTTAGGCACACCTGCTGTCAAGATTTCACAACCCTGCTCTTGCACCACCACATTGTCCTCAATCCGGATCCCGATCCCATGATATTTCTCATCACACGGACTACCGGGCGCGATGTATAGACCGGGCTCGATTGTAATGACTGCATTTTTCGGTAGTGGAATATCACCATAGCTATCTTTGTAAGCACCGACATCATGCACATCTAAACCCAAGTAATGGCCGATACCGTGCATAAAATATTGTCGATACGTAGTATGCTCGATATTGTCAGCTACACTGCCTGTTAAAATGCCTAAATCACACAAGCCTGCTACCAGCACTTCAACACTCTCAGCCAATAATTCCGTAAAGGTGACCCCAGCACGACATGCTTGAATAGCCGCTTCTTGCGAGGCGAGAACAATATCGTATAAAGCCGCTTGTTCAGACGTAAACGTGCCGTCAACCGGGAAGGTGCGCGTAATATCAGCGGCATAGCCATGTAACTCAGCGCCAGCATCAATTAACACTAAATCACCTGCTCCAAGAGCACAGTTATTTTCAGTGTAATGCAATATACATGCGTTTTCACCGGACCCAACAATCGAGTTATAAGCTGGCTCTCGTGCTCCCGCTAACGCGAAGTGATAGTGCAACACAGCTTCTAAGTGTCGCTCGTTTAAGCCTAGGCGACTGGCGCGCATCGCCATCTTATGTGCATCAGCAGATAACTCCCCAGCACGACGCATGATCCCAAGCTCGGTCGCAGATTTGCGCACCCGGCACGCATGCAAATGTGGCGCGAGATCGTGAATATGCTGAGGAGCCAAAAAGCTTTGTTTGGGCGTGTTGCGCACCGTATCTAAAGCGCGAATTATGATCGTGTGCGCCTCGTTATCGGCCAGATCAACATACACTGTGTTCAAGCCACTGCAAACCCGGGCTAAGGTGCTAGCCATGTGGGTATTTTCAATGGCTTCATCTAAGCCATAACGCAAAGGCGCTGACTCTACGCCAACCCGGCGCCCATGCCAGATTTCTGCTGTTGTGTCTTTGGCATTACAAAATAAAATGGTGTGTAGCTGTTCGGCTTTTTTAATCAGACACAAGGCGGCATCAGGCTCGTGAAATCCCGTCAAGTACCACAGGTTACTATTGGGTCGAAATGGATATTCGGTATCATTAGAGCGCGTCTTGAGTCCACTGCCATAGATAAAACATGCTGAATTGTCCTCTAGCAAAGCAGCCAGTCGCATCCGTCTGTCGTGGTATTCAGCTAAAGAAATTGTCATGTCACTGCCCATGCGTTGCTCCAGCGTATTAGTGTAGCGTTCGTGGTGTATCGGATGCCGTTTCGGATACTTCAATCTGGGTAGCAGCTTGCGCAGGTTGGCATTCGTTAAAGCACAACATCGCGGTGATCCGAACGTATTCAATCACTTCTGTTAATTGCGCTTCGGTTTCTTCGTCTGCTTCCATCGGTGCATCCATCCGCATAATTTCAGCAAAATCCCGGATCCCTTCCTGCACATCTTCGCTGCAGTGATCGAAGCTTTGTTGCCATAGCCCAATCCCCGTCATGAACCCTTGTACCCAGTGGATCAGGCCTTGGCCTTGTTCGTTGATACTCGCGTCCATATCGGGGATGAGTAACTGCAATGCAAAATCATTTTCAGCGTATTGTTTAACCGTATTGGTGAATACTTCGTCAACCAAATCCAATACACTATCAGGATAGGCAACGCCATTATTGGATATATCCGCTAATACGCCAAACCATTCTCGATTGTCCACGGGCATACCGCCACTCAACATACCACACAGTAATCCGTGCAATTCTGCACCATCAATTAAAATATCATGCTTGGCTAGTGCGTCGGTAAGGGTATGGAAGTACTGACTCATAAATTTTCTCTGTTACTTAAAGGCCTAATCCTTTCGTCATAGACTAGCAAAAATCGTACAAAAATGCCCGAACAAAACACAGTATTTTCATCTGAAATCGCTAGACACGAATACTCAGTTTGGTATGCTAATCAACAGTCTCCTGAGGTGTTTGCCTGTTCATACATGTCCCTGGCCGATGCTTTAAACTTAGGAAGTTGACTCTACTGCTATTGCGCAAGCTCAACCCGTATTGAGAAGCCTACGGTAGTGATGATACTCCCGCCCTGAACATTTCGGCGTTCGGGCGAATTATGAACTGCGGCATCTTGGGCGACATTCTTTACTTCTAGTAGATTTCTTCCCAGCATCACTTATAATCAAAATCACCCTAAAAAAAACTAAAAAAACGACAGGTACCGATTTATGGCCATTATTAATTTTGGTTCAATCAATATCGATCACGTTTATCACGTCCCTCATTTTGTGCAACCCGGTGAGACCTTGGACACGACTTCCTACCAAGTTCTACTGGGTGGTAAAGGCGCGAATCAATCCATTGCTTTGGCGAATGCAGGTGCTGAAGTACGACATGTCGGCTGTATTCATCAACAGGATGCTCAATTCAAGCAAGCCATGATTAAATATGGGATCAATGGTCGCTTTATTCGTTGCACTGATACGCCATCAGGTCATGCGATCATCCAGGTCACACCGAATGGCGAAAATGCCATTTTTCTATTTGGTGGCGCCAATCGAGATATCAATGAACAAGATATCTCCAACGCATTAGCAGATGCTCATGACGACGACTGGGTATTATTACAAAATGAGACGACGGGCATCGAAGAAATATTACAACAAGCCAAAGCCAAAGGTTTAAACGTCGCCTTTAACCCTGCTCCAATGACAGCTAACATCAAGCGTTTAGATTTTACTCTCATCGATCTCCTTATAGTTAACGAAGTAGAGGCCGCTGAGTTATCTGAGCAAACGGACAACGCTGCTATTGAGGCCTTTTTTCGTCACCACTTTGCACATGGCGCTGTCATCATTACGCAAGGTAAAGCAGGCGCAAAATGGTTTGCCGGAGAAGAAACGGTGTTTATGCCTGCTTTTGTAGTAGATGCGGTAGATACAACCGCCGCTGGGGATACGTTTATTGGGTTTTTCCTAGCCCACTATCAAACCAGTTGTGAGGTCGAATCTGCGCTGCGTTACGCATGCGCTGCGTCAGCACTTGCCGTGACCAAAACTGGTGCAGCCCAATCGATACCGACAATGACACAAGTCAGTACTTTTTTAGCCGAACAAGGATAAATTGATGCGTCAGCCACACAAGATCATTCTCGACACTGACCCAGGTATCGATGATGCCATGGCCATTTTCTTCGCATTCCAAGCACCAGAAATTGAGGTACTTGGCCTCACCACGGTTTATGGTAATGTCCCCGTTGCAATGGCAGCCGACAATGCCTTGCGGTTATGTGATCTAGCGAAACAAACTGTGCCCGTCACCAAAGGTGTCGCTATGCCCTGGGTAGGACCTGAATCAACCTATGCCCATTTTGTACATGGCGATAATGGGTTTGGGGATATTGCTGTTGCCGACCCTGTGCATACACTTGACCCAAGACCTGCGGCACAATTTATCGTGGACACCGTCAAAGCCCACCCAGGTGAAGTCACTCTCGTTGCCGTGGGTCCCTTGGGTAATCTAGCATTAGCCTTACACTTAGAACCCGACTTGCCCAAGTATGTCAAACAAGTCTGCATCATGGGCGGCGCCGCATTTGTTAAAGGTAATGTGACGCCACTCGCAGAAGCGAATATTTGGAATGATGCCCATGCGGCAGATAAAGTATTCAGTGCATCATGGCCAATTTATATGTTTGGCTTAGATGTAACATACGACATCCCCTTTGCCCCTAATTTTGTGGATATCTTAGCTGAGCAAAACCCTGTTTTAGGTGGATTTGTACGTGAATCTGCTCAGTTCTATATGGACTTTTATTCTCAGGGACTAGATGAACGCGTGTGTTACTTCCACGATGCATTCCCGCTTGCATATTTAATCCAGCCCACATTATTTCAGTTCACCCAAGGACATGTGCGGATTGGGACCGGCGAATTGGACCGCGGCCAAACAACAATTGCCCCTGCTGGCTCAACGATGAGTCCTCTTTGGCTTGATGCGCCACAAATACAAATCGCAACGGAGGTTGATCACGACGCATTAACCCGATTATTCATCGAAACCTATGCCAAATAACACACTCCGCCAAACCTTACGTGCTCGTCGACGTGCGCTCACTGTCACGGCGCAGCACCAGGCGAGTATGAATTTAGTTGAGCGCTGCACCCGTACGACCATGTGGCAGACTAGTCATACAATTTCAGCATACATTGCATTTGATGGCGAAATTGACCCTCAACCACTGATACACGCAGCCTGGCAAGCCAATAAGCAGGTCGTGCTCCCCGTTTTGGACCCAAAGCGTAAGGGTGAGTTGTTATTTATGCACTATACTCCTACAACACCGATGACCACCAATCGCTTTGGTATAGCTGAACCGGTGTTTACCCCCCAAAACACGTCTGCCATTTCATCTGTTGATATACTTTTCATTCCGTTAGTTGGTTTTGATGAAGCGGGCAACCGCATGGGGATGGGCGGCGGATTTTATGATCGCACCTTAGCGAAGATCCAGCATTTCTCGACGCCAGATAAGTCTCGCTCCCCTGATACTACCTCACGTCCATGGTTTATCGGCGTTGCTCACGCCTGCCAGGCTGTGACGCAATTAACACAAGCAAGTTGGGATATACCAATGGATTACATTATCACTGATAAAAATATACTTTCAGCCAAGGCAAAATAAGCTACAATCTAGACATAAAATTCAATTGCAATGAGACATCCATGACCCAAGATGATAAAAAGCGCGCTGCTGCACAAGCGGCCTTAGCCTATGTTCAAAATGATGCCATCGTGGGTGTTGGCACTGGCTCTACTGTTAATTACTTCATTGAGGCCCTGGCGACTAAAAAGCACTTGATTGAGGGGGCAGTTTCCAGTTCAGACGCCTCGACCAAACAACTCGAGGCTTTGGGTATTGAAGTGTTTGATCTAAACTCAGTGGACAGCTTTGATATTTACGTCGATGGTGCGGATGAAATCACCGCACATAAACACATGATCAAAGGCGGTGGAGCGGCCCTCACACGCGAAAAAATTGTCGCAGCGGTAGCCAAACAATTTATCTGTATCATCGATGATACGAAGCAAGTGGGTGTATTAGGTACATTCCCTCTCCCTGTGGAAGTGATACCTATGGCTCGGTCTTACGTAGCTCGACAGCTGGTAAAACTCGGCGGAGATCCAGTCTATCGCGAAGGCGTAATCACAGACAATGGCAATGTCATCCTTGACGTACATAATTTAGAAATACTCGATCCGCGACAACTCGAAACTGACATCAATAGTATTGTTGGTGTCGTCACCAATGGGTTGTTTGCACACCGCGGAGCAGATATTGTTTTAGTTGGCGACGAAACAGGCGTGACTACGATCAAATAAACACAGGGTGGATACATCATCAACCCATAACTAAGACTAAAAAAGACTATTCACAAAAAGGGATTTTTGTTAAATTAATAGTTTAGACGTCTAGATGTCCTAATTTTTACATATAGGTAACAAATCCCCATGAGTAAGGTTTCTCTTCCTAAAGATAAAATCAAGATTTTATTGCTTGAAGGTGTGCACCAAAGTGCCGTCACAACACTCGAGAACAATGGTTATTACAACATCGAATATCTCAAGACATCCCTTCCGGAAGATGAATTGATTGAAAAAGTTAAGGACGTACATTTCATTGGTATACGTTCACGTACTCAAATTACTGAAAATGTCGTGGCGCATGCTCCTAAACTTATCGCAGTGGGCTGCTTTTGTATCGGCACTAATCAGGTTGACTTGCACGCTACTCAAATCCGTGGGATCCCAGTATTTAACGCACCGTTTTCTAATACCCGCTCAGTGGCTGAATTAGTATTGGGTATGTTAATTTTACTGTTACGCGGTATTCCTTCTAAAAATGCCAAAGCGCATCGCGGCGAATGGGAAAAAAGTGCGGTTGGCTCTTATGAAGCACGTGGTAAAACGTTGGGGATCATTGGTTACGGACATATCGGTACCCAGTTGAGTATTTTGGCTGAGCACTTAGGTATGCGTGTCCAATTTTATGATATCGAAGATAAATTGGTGTTAGGAAATGCTATGCAGATCAAAACACTCAAGCAACTACTCAACACATCAGATGTCGTGTCTCTACACGTGCCAGAAACGACTGATACACAAAATATGATTGGTGCCGAGGAATTAGCTGCGATGAAAGACGGAGCAATTTTGATTAATGCGGCACGTGGGACTGTAATCGATATTCCAGCCCTTGAAGCAGCATTGGAATCAGGTAAATTAAATGGCGCAGCGGTGGATGTATTCCCGGTTGAACCAAAATCAAACCAAGAGGAGTTTGAATCACCATTGCGTCGTTTTGACAATGTCATCTTGACGCCTCATGTGGGTGGTAGCACACAAGAAGCACAAGAGAATATCGGTATTGAAGTTGCAGGAAAACTTGCTAAATACTCTGATAACGGTTCAACGCTTTCTGCTGTGAACTTCCCAGAGGTATCACTCCCTGGACATGCTAATCATTCGCGTTTGTTACACATCCACCAAAACGCGCCAGGTGTATTAACACAGATTAACCAGGCATTTGCAGAACAAAATATCAATATTGCAGCGCAATACTTACAAACGAACGAAAACATCGGTTATGTTGTGTTAGAGGTTGAAACTGACCGCGCTGAAGATGCGTTTACCCAATTGAATGGTATCAAAGGTACGATAAAGACACGTATTTTGCACTAATTTAGTTTGGTCTTTGTAACCGTTACAACACAATAAAAAAACGCTCCTTAGGAGCGTTTTTTGTCTGTATAGTAAGCAATGTTGCATCACTATCAGACAAATTCTTAACGGTTTATGGCTTTGACTTAGAAAAAGCTATACACCAATGTCACCGACGTTTCCGTGTCTAGCTTTTCGGTGCCCGGTTCAACATCTGAGTTATGATCAAGTTTAAGTGATACTTTCATGGATAAACCGTTGGTTAGCTGAGCAATCACGGATGTTTTAGAACGCGACTTCGTATTATCTTCACCGTATTCAGTGGACAATGTTTGAGTAATACGCGCATTTTCAGATAATTTATAACTATAATCCAAGGCAGCACGCACAATGAGTGAATTTAAGCTTTTGCCCATTTGGTCTTGCGCAAAGCTATAACCTGGACCGACCGAATAATTAAATTTTTGAACGTTGTCTTCAATCAGTTGTTGGTTCCAACCCAATGCCACCGTCGCTTGATATTTAAAGCTGGAAAAACGGTCGTCTTCATACGATGAGAACACAAACAAACGTTGCTTGGGATTATTCAATTTGTAATTGCCTTGCCCAGATAAAAATAACTTTTGTGCTGTTGTTTCTCGACGCATACTGTCGCCCACAGATACTTCGTCTTGTTTGTACAAACCCTCAAGCGTGTATTCATTGCTCCAGTCAGCCAATTCTTGTGTTCCCTTGATACCGGCTGAAATCGAGGTTGTTTCGGTATTACCTGTAGTAAGGATAAAGCCAAACTCACCATCCATTGAATAGGGTTTAGTTGCTTTTGCAGCATAGGACGGGGTACTGAGAAACGCGGTGAGTAATACTAGGCCAAATGCTAACTTTTTGCTCAATGCAAAATACGTAGAAGTCATTCAAAGTCCTTTTGGATCAATTAAGGAGGGATAGGTTAAAACAATGTGGCTATGTCATCAGCTTCATGATTTGCTAATGCATATAGCGCCTTTAATTCATTATATTCTAACGACAATTCAACCAAAGAACTACTTTTATTAAAAGATTGTTCAGGCTGTACGCAATCTACCAAACACCATTGGATAGCTTGCGCCTGACAGAGGAGTTTTTCAGCCAAAGGCTTGTGTGTTTGACTAAGATCATGCACATTCATTAATGGCGCAAAAAACGGTTCATGCAAACCCCAAGCCTTTAGTATAGCTCCACTACAAAGCGCGAAATCAAAGCCAAATACCACGATTTGTTTCTCCCACGGTTCAACACACTGTTGTTCCATTGAATATTGACTATAGAGAACGGGGGTATGCCGTGCCACCACCATTTCCCCTAGATGATACAAAATACCCAGCAGAAAAAAACGCTCTAGGCCCTGTACATGAGATTTCGCTAAACGTTTTGCTAATAAACCTGTTAAAACGGACTTATGCCAATGTCGTTTGCTATCAATACAGTCATTGCTATGAGCAAGCATCGCTTGTTTTGCGGTTTGAGCTATCACGAGATGATAAATAGCCTCTCCCCCGATAACGGAAATGGCCCGGGCAATATTGTCAATGTAATCAGTCAAACAAAACAGAGAACTGTTAACCAACCCCAATAATTGACTTGTTAACATAGGGTCGATACTGAGCAGCATAGCGATATCTGCCACATCAGTTGAGGTGTCATCGAGTAGCGCACGCAACTGCACTGCAATTGGGGGCAGTGAGTAAACATCTTCGGCAAAAACGACATAAGGGCTACAACGCATAATACCTACGACCAACGGGCTTTTGCATAGTATAGCACTACATCCCTAGGTTGCTTAAAAAAGCCATATCTACATATATTTAGTCAAATAGGCTAGGCTGTGTCGGGGTAACGTTTTCTATCGCTGTTGTTTGCTGTCGCCTGAGGTAGGCACGTTTGCGGCGCATACACGCATCGTTGATTTGTTTTTTGGTATTATCATCCACTGATAACCAGTGTAAGCGTTCATCGCGCGAGCGAAAACAGCCTTTACAATAGCCTTTAGGGCCAGAAATACATACACCAATGCACGGACTAGGAACTTCAAAGATTTCAATTTGACGCATTGTGCTTTCCTCTTCCCTCTCGCTAGATATAGGTATCAATGACACTCCCTATTAATATAACAAAAAAAAACCAGTAGCTAGTCACTACTGGTCTTTTCTATGAAAAAATAATGGTTATTTTTTCTTTACCGCTTTCGGATTAGGCATATCAGTAATACTACCTTCAAACACCTCTGCCGCTAAGCCAATCGATTCGTTCAATGTTGGGTGAGCATGAATCGTCAATGCTAAATCTTCTGCATCAGCCCCCATTTCGATCGCCAAGCCGATTTCACCTAGCATTTCACCTGCATTAGTACCGATGATCGCACCACCAATGACACGGCCAGTGTCTTTATCAAAAATCATTTTGGTCAAACCATCAGTCGCAGCTGACGCAATTGCACGACCAGATGCAGCCCATGGGAAAGAAGCTGTTTCATAATTGATACCTTCTGCCTTCGCTTCTTTCTCGGTATAACCCACCCAAGCAACTTCTGGCTCAGTGTAAGCAACCGAAGGAATACAACGCGGATCAAAGAAATGTTTCTTACCTGCGATGACCTCTGCAGCAACGTGGCCCTCATGCACAGCTTTGTGAGCAAGCATAGGTTGACCCACTAAGTCACCGATAGCAAAAATGTGCGGTACGTTGGTACGCATTTGCTTATCTACCGAGATAAAGCCACGCTCATCAACGGCAACACCTGCTGCATCAGCGGCAATTAGAGCACCATTTGGACGACGACCAACAGCCACGAGTACCTTGTCATAACGCACTGGTTCTGCTGGCGCTTTTTTGCCTTCAAACGTCACATACAAACCGTCTTTCTTCGCTTCAACTGCTGTTACTTTCGTTTCTAGCATCGTGTTGAACTTATTTTTGATGGTCTTCATGTACACTTTGATGATGTCTTTATCAGCAGCTGGGATCAATTGATCCAAGAATTCAACAACATCAATTTTTGAACCTAATGCGTGATACACAGTACCCATTTCTAAACCGATAATACCACCGCCAAGAATCAGCATTTTTTCTGGGATGTCTTTCATCTCCAGCGCCCCAGTAGAGTCAATTACGCGGTCGTCTTCAGGGATAAACGGCAAGCTAACAGGTTCTGAACCTGCTGCAATAATCGCATTTTCAAAATGAATGGTCGTCGTGCCTTGTTCGCCTGTCACTTCTAGGGTATTAGAACCTGTGAATTTACCGTAACCCTGGACATGCTGTACTTTGCGCATTTTTGACATACCGCCAAGACCTTTGGTCAATTGGCTAACCACACTGTCTTTCCACGCACGTACTTTATCTAAATCGATTTGTGGCTCGCCAAACGATACACCATGGCTAGATAAATGTTTTGCTTCATCGATGACTTTCGCGACGTGTAATAATGCTTTTGATGGAATACAACCCACGTTCAAACATACGCCACCTAATGTTGCACGGGCATCAACTAGTACGGTGTCAATCCCTAAATCCGCTGCACGGAAAGCTGCAGAATAGCCGCCAGGGCCTGCACCTAGTACGACTAGTTGCGTCTTAATTTCACTCATTTTGACCTCAAATTCATTTGTTTAGTGTAACGGCATTATTTTACCTACGAGTCTCTTTAGGGGCAAAATATCCGTTAAATTTCAATCATTTTACTGTATCAACCTGTACTATTGAATAGTCACTAGTACAGGTTGCTGCTGTCCTTATAAAAGGATTTGACGTAAATCACCCAATACATTTTTAAGATGTACTGCAAAACGTGCCGCTAACGCCCCATCTATCACACGATGGTCGTATGATAAAGATAAAGGCAACATTAAACGGGGTTCAAAGTCTTTACCATTCCACTTTGGTTTTATCTCGCTTTTAGATACACCTAAAATTGCGACATCCGGTGCATTGACGATGGGTGTGAACGCAGTTCCACCAATGCCACCTAGTGAAGAAATAGTAAAGCATGAGCCTTGCATGTCAGCTGCTTTAAGTTTGCCTTCACGTGCTTTGATCGAGATCTCCATCAATTCTTGCGACAGTTCATGGATCCCTTTCTTGTCAACATCGCGTACCACTGGCACCACTAACCCAGTGGGTGTATCTACCGCAATCCCGATGTGGAAGTACTTTTTCAAAATCAGACTTTCACCGTCGGCAGACAGTGATGAGTTAAACGTTGGATACGCTTTTAAAGCATCCGCCACTGCTTTCATCATGAATACTAATGGCGTAATTTTGAACCCAAGTTTGCGTTTCTCAGCCACGACATTTTGTTCTTTACGGAACGCTTCCATGTCTGTGATATCAGCTTCTTCAAACTGAGTCACATGTGGAATAGTTACCCAGTTGCGATGTAAGTTAGGCCCTGAAATCTTCTGTATGCGTGTTAACGGCTGCTCTTCAATTTCACCAAACTTACTAAAGTCTACTTTCGGTGCGGGTAATACTTGCAAACCACCTTCGCCCGCAGTAGCAGCTGTAGCTGGCGTTAATTTAGGACGTGACAGTTCATATTTAACATATGACTGTACATCTTCCTTCAAGATACGGCCTTTGTTGCCTGAACCCTTTACTGCCGATAAATCCACACCAAATTCTCGCGCTAAGCGACGAATAGATGGAGAAGCATAAATCCGACCAGTCTTGGCTTTATCACCAGCTGAAGGATGATGTGGCACAGGTGGCGCTTTTGGCTCCGGTGCTGGCGCAGATGTTGATACCGCTGCAGGCGCACTCGCTGTAGCGGCTGGCGCTGGAGTAGGAGCAGAGACGGGTGCGGCACCTGCCACTTCCAAATCAATCACTAAACTACCTTCAGAAACCTTATCACCTACCTTCGCATGGATCGCTGTGACTGTTCCCGCTTTAGGGGCAGGTACATCCATAGTTGCTTTGTCAGTTTCTAACGTAATCAAGCCATCTTCTTCGGCAATCACATCGCCCACCGCAACTAAGACTTCAATCACGTCTACATCCGTATCACCACCAATATCAGGTACCGTAACCTGCATCGTTGCAGATGCTGATGACGTGCCTGCGGCTGGAGCATCTACCACCGGCGCTGGTTCAGCTGCTACTGGAGCAGCTGATTCAGAGGTTGTATCTGCGACTTCTAAATCAATGACTAAGCTACCCTCAGAAACTTTATCACCTACTTTGGCATGAATCGCTTTTACCGTACCACTTTGTGGTGCAGGAACATCCATAGTTGCTTTGTCAGTTTCTAACGTAATCAAGCCATCTTCTTCGGCAATAACGTCACCCACTGCAACTAAGACTTCAATGACATCCACATCTGTATCACCACCAATATCTGGTACCGTAACTTGAATAAGAGCAGACGCCGATGCAGCTGCAACTTCGGGTGCTGGCGCAGAGGGGGCTTCAGATGCAGATGCATCATCTTCTGGCGTAGCAGTCGTACTCGCCGCGCTCTTCAATTTGGCTAGCAAAGTACCTTCTGAAATTTTGTCACCCACAGCAACACAAATCTCTGCGATTTCCCCTGCCATTGGCACGGGAATATCCATCGAAGCTTTGTCACTTTCTACCGTGACCAAAGCGTCTTCTGCTTCAACTGTATCACCAGGCGCGACACAGATTTCAATTACTTCAACCGAATCTTCACCTAAATCCGGGACCAAGATTTCTTGTAAATCAGACATCGTTATTCCTTATGCGTAAAGTGGGTTGATTTTGTCAGGATCAATGCCTAGCTTAGCAATCGCTTTGGACAGCTCTTGCTTCGGATAATCCCCTGCTTTTGCCAACTCATACAACGCAGCAAAAGCAATGGAATTCGCATCTACTTCAAAGTGACGACGCAAGTTTTCACGGCTATCTGAGCGTCCATAACCATCTGTTCCTAATACGCGATATGCACCTGGTACATACGCTCGCACTTGTTCTGCATACGCTTTAATATAATCTGTTGCAGCAATAGTCGGACCGCCATGACTTTCGTTTAACACCTCAGTAATGTAAGGCGTACGTTGCTCTGAGTCTGGGTGCAACATGTTGTAGCGGTCGCAATCCATGCCATCTCTGCCTAATTCATTGAATGACGTCGCTGAATAAACATTGGATGCCACATCAAACTCATCAGCAAGTAGCTGCGCGGCGGCGCGCACTTGTTGCAAAATCGTGCCTGAACCCAACAAATTGACTTGTCGCTTGGATTTGCCCACTGTGTCTAAGTGATAGATACCTTTCAAAATACCTTCTTCACAGCCTTTCGGCATTTCTGGTTGGACGTAGTTTTCGTTCATTACCGTGAGGTAGTAGAAGACATTTTCTTGTTCTTCTAACATGCGACGACAGCCATCTTGGACGATGACAGCCACTTCGTAGCCATAAGTTGGATCATACGTCACACAATTCGGGATCAAACCTGCTTGGATGTGTGAGTGACCATCTTGGTGCTGCAAACCTTCGCCATTCAGTGTCGTTCTACCTGCAGTCCCCCCAACTAGGAAGCCTCGGCATTGACTATCACCGGCTGCCCAGGCCATATCACCAACGCGTTGGAAACCAAACATCGAGTAATAGATATAAACTGGTAGCATCGGCAAGTCGTTGGTCGAGTAAGAAGTACCCGCTGCGACAAAGGATGACATCGCACCTAGTTCGTTAATGCCTTCTTGGAGTACTTGGCCTTTCTTGTCTTCGCGGTAATACGCGACTTGATCTTTGTCTTGAGGTACATACTTTTGGCCTGAATTAGAGTAAATGCCCACTTGACGGAACAAACCTTCCATACCGAAGGTACGAGCTTCGTCTGGAATGATAGGCACGACATTTTTGCCCATTTGCTTGTCTTTCAACATCACCGTCAATACACGCACAAATGCCATGGTAGTTGAGATCTCACGACCATTAGAGCCCTTCGTGACGGCTTCAAACGCTTTGAGCGGTGGCGCGGGCAAATCGTGATTGGATTTTGCTAAACGCGTCGGCATAAACCCGTGTAGCGCTTCACGTTTTTCACGTAAATATTTTAGCTCCGGACTGTCTTCAGCAAATTTGTAATATGGTAAATCTGCAATATCTTCATCAGCAATCGGAATATTAAAGCGATCACGGTAATATTTCACTGCAGAAACATCCATCTTCTTCACGTTATGTGCGATGTTTTTACCTTCACCGGCTTCACCCATACCGTAGCCTTTGACCGTCTTAGCTAAGATAACTTGTGGACGGCCTTTAGTCTCAGTTGCGCGTTTGTATGCGGCATATACTTTGACAGGATCGTGACCACCACGGTTTAAGCGCCAAATGTCATCATCTGACATGTTCGCAAC
>JBEVCF010000137.1:0-5104 GCA_040514355.1 Glaciecola sp. | reverse complement strand
GTTCGCAACCATGGATTCTAGCTCAGGGTATTTACCAAAGAAATTTTCACGTGTGTATTTACCACCGTTTGCTTTACAGTTCTGGTATTCACCATCAACCGTCTCATTCATTAACTGTAATAACTTACCAGACGTATCACGCGCTAGTAACGGATCCCAATAGCGACCCCAGATGACTTTTAAGACTTCCCAACCGGCACCGCGGAATGTCCCTTCTAGCTCTTGGATGATCTTACCATTACCACGTACTGGGCCATCTAAACGTTGTAAATTACAGTTGATCACAAACGTTAAGTTGTCCAAGCCTTCGCGAGAAGCAAGACCAATTGCCCCTAAGCTTTCTGGCTCATCCACTTCACCATCGCCCATGAAACACCATACGCGCTGATCAGAGCAATCTTTTAGACCGCGATTAGTTAAGTACTTTAAGAAACGAGCAAGGTAGATGGCCTGCATTGGACCTAGGCCCATTGATACTGTAGGGAATTGCCAGAAGTCAGGCATTAATTTAGGGTGGGGATATGAAGATAGCCCTTCGCCTGCAACTTCTTGACGGAAATTATCCAATTGGCCTTCGCTTAAGCGGCCTTCAATAAACGCACGCGCATAAATACCTGGCGAGGAATGGCCTTGGACAAACAGATAATCGCCACCGTCTTTATCATTTGGCGCGCGGAAGAAATGGTTAAAACCCACATCGTATAACATTGCAGATGATGCAAAAGATGAAATGTGGCCACCTAGTTCTAAATCTTTTTTCGAGCCACGTAAAACCATCATCATAGCATTCCAGCGAATAGCGTGACGGATTTTCGTTTCTATCGTTTGATCACCAGGAATAGCCGGCTCTTGACCTGCAGGGATGGTATTAATATAGGCAGTAGTGGCGTCATAAGGAAGATGTGCACCATTGCGTCGCGCTTTTTCAATCAACGACTCCAAAAGAAAATGGGCACGTTCGACACCTTCTTCTTCGAGTACGGCCTCAAGAGATTCAATCCATTCTTGCGTTTCTAGCGGATCGATATCCGAAAAGTTTACGTCACTCATAGTTTGTCCTGTTGTTGTGTTTATTACTAAAAATCCAATCGACGCATAACACGTTGTACCCGTGAATCGCGTTGGTTGATCTTAAGTAGGGTTTCTTCAATAAAAGCAAGTAATGAATAACTTGCTTCGCGTGCATTCACCGGATCTTGATCTTTTATTGCTTTAACAATCAAAGCCCGTTGACGCTTAATTTCTTGTACTGATTCAGGCACCACCGTCAACATTTCTAAGTTGCGTTGGATATTGTCAACTAACATGCCTTTCATACTGCGCATCACATGTTGTAACACCATATTGTGCGAACCGCGTGCCATCAGGAGATAAAATTCACCTAGCAATTCGGCCTCTTTGGCTTTGTCGGTATCAGACGGCAAAGCGACCAATGCGTACCATGCACGTTCGAGTGCGGCATTGTCTTCAGGTTGACCTCGCAGGGCTGCATAGTAGGCGGCCATGCCCTCTAGCGCATGTCGAAATTCAAGCAGGTCGAATTGTGTTTCTGGGCGGGTCGCGACAAGCTCTAACAGTGGATCTGTCATGTTGGCATTGAGTTTTGCATTTACAAATGTCCCACCGCCTTGTTTACGTTCGACAAGACCTTTTGCTTGAAGATTTTGAATAGCTTCGCGAAGCGACGGACGTGATACAGCAAATTGTTCTGCAAGAACTCGTTCGGAGGGCAACTTTTCACCAGCAACAAACGAACCATCCAAGATCAATGCTTCTAATCTTTCAGTGATTACATCGGATAGCTTTTGCTGTTTGATACCACTCATTGGTAATTTTCGCCTCAAAATTGTTAACGAATTTAACGGTAATTTGAACAATGGTAATACCATTGTACCATGTTGTAAACCCTTAACCTTCGATTTAGCATGGATTTGTACAAAAATCACACAGAAAAAAATGCCGACATAAATTTTAATTATATCGGCATGAAGTATTATTTATAGGTATTAACGGTTAGAGAATGAACCCACTTAGCGTCAAGATGGCAATCAATGCCAGTAAGAACAAGATGTTGCGTTTAGCGAGTTTAACCAAAGTGATTGCTTCGGCACTTAGGTCCTCAGGTGAGACAGAGACGTCTTCAGCCGCAACGGCCACCTCGCCTAATACATTTTTAGCCGGAGTATGGAAATCAAAGATGAAACCCAGCCACTTTGGTAAAGCGCGAGAAAAATGTCCCATCATCAAAAAGCCAAATGCCGTGATGCGGATAGGCAACCAGTCCACCCATAATACGATTTTAGCCATAACATACTGATAAGGTGCATCTGTTGACTGGGCGTGATGATTGAGAATACGCAACATTGAGTAAGCCACCACACCTGGCAAGCCCAACAACACAAAAAATATTATCGGGGCGGCATAACGCTGATAATTAAGCCAAATCAAATGTTGCCCAAATGAACGAGAATCATGCTCTGTCAAACCCAAGGCTTCTGTATACATTTTGCACGTTGCAACATCGCCTTGTTCAGCGGCCGCTAGATAACACTTAAACGATGCGCGTAACTCCACACACCCGATTGAGACAAACAGTACCAACAAAGTCACGATAAAATGCACGATACCAATGTCTACTAAATACAACACAGCCCACATCAGACCAGCCGGCGCCAACCAGACTAACATCACTTGCCACAAGGCAGCATTGGAAACTAACCATTTTTTGCGAGCCACTAAATTCATATACCGGTCATAATAAAATTCCGTTTGGCAATATTTGGGTTTATCGATGAGCCGTTCGGCACTCAAGGCTAGTAATAAATAAATCAAAACCACTGTGGATCGTCCTTATACGTGTGGATACTTTGTCGAAATCTCGCCCAATCAAACGCTGGGCCTGGATCGGTTTTTCTACCTGGTGCGATGTCGCTATGCCCCACAATACGACCCAGTGATACTCTGGGATAGTAATGTTGGATATATAATGTTACCGCTTTTAATGCTTGATATTGTGCATCACTGTAAGCCAGGTTATCGGAACCTTCTAACTCAATCCCGATGCTGTAGTCGTTACAGTTTTCACGTCCTTGCCAACTAGACACACCCGCATGCCAAGCACGTTTGGAGAAAGGCACAAACTGCACCACTCTCCCATCGCGCTTAATGCCAAGATGAGCTGATACATGAAGGCCTTCAATCGTCGCGAAAAAAGGATGCTCTGCAGCGTCTAGCCGACCTTGAAAGAACTGTTCAATATAATTACCACCAAAGTAATTTGGCGGTAACGAAATATTGTGGAGTACCAATAGCCCTATCTCGACACCTTCCGGACGCTGTGAACAATGCGGTGATAAACACAATTGTGCTTTGGGATACCATTCCATCTGTATACTTATTATAGGTTATTAGTCTATCTTAAAATTTTCTTGTGTAATATAAAACCAAACATTTGTTATTATAGAGAAAATGTTAATTATTGTTCAAATTGGATCGTTATGCCACAGACTTTTCACCTCGCTCACACTTTCCCACAGCACCTTGCCAGTGACCAACTTATTAGCGCTGAGAGCGTTGCCCGTGATGTCAAGGCTGCATTACTCGAGGATGTAGGACTTGCTGGTGAGGCTTGCGACATTTCAGATATTTTACAACGCGATCTTACTGCACAACTAATCGCGCCATCAAAAATCAATACCGCGCAAGTGCTTTGCCGAGACCATGCTGTGATCAGTGGCTTAGCTTGGGTAGCGCAAGCATTCACCACTTGTGACCCAGAGGTGCACATCACATGGATGGTCAAAGATGGTGACCACGTTAGCCCGAATACAGTTTTGTTTGAAGTCACGGGCTTAGCCCAAGCGTTATTAACCGCTGAGCGTACGGCATTGAATTTTTTACAAACCATGAGCGCAACAGCCACCGTTACTGCGCATTATGTTGCATTGTTAGGCACTAGCACAACCCGTCTATTAGACACTCGTAAAACACTTCCCGGTATGCGCTATGCTCAGAAGTACGCTGTACAATGTGGCGGTGGGAAAAACCATCGCATCGGCTTAGCCGATGCATTCTTGATCAAAGAAAATCACATCATGGCTTGTGGTGGTATTACCCAAGCCGTACAAGCTGCTAAAGGCATTGCTAGTGATAAAGTCGTTGAAGTAGAAGTTGAGAATACAACTGAGTTACACGAAGCGGTTGAGGCAGGAGCTGACATCATTATGCTCGATAACTTTACAACAGAACAGATACTTAGTGCCGTAGATTTCAACGCGGGTCGCTCTAAACTAGAAGTGTCAGGGAACATTACTGATGAGCGAATTGCGGAGTTAAAAACCACGGGTGTAGACTTTATCTCAACGGGTGCTATCACTAAACACATTCAAGCAATTGATTTATCGCTTAGAATTATTCGATAAACGCACTCAACTATGTCTTAAGTCACGTGGCTTGGGACATAGGTTTTTCCTTGCATACTCCACTGCGTATCCTATCGCTTAGCACTTCCTCACTAGTAATGACAACACAGTCTTATATGGATATTGCTTAACATTGTTAATGCGTTCAACCGCGGAGAAAATTCATGAGTATGTTTATTACAATTCGTAATCCAAGAGGTTTTACATTAATCGAACTAATGATCGTTGTAGCGATCATCGGGATCCTAGCTGCTGTCGCTTTACCTGCGTATCAAAATTACACCGTAAAGGCGAAGTTTACAGAAGTGACAAATGCGTCAGCGGCAGCAAAATCAGCCGTTGAAGTATGCGCACAAGTGAATAATGGTTTAGATGATTGTGATGGAGGCTCAGCTGGCATTCCAACTGATATCGCTGCAGTAGAGGGTAAAGTAGGTTTAACCACCATAGATGGACTGATTGAGACCAAGAATGACATAGGTATCTTTACATTAACGCCAGACTTTGCTGACGGCAAGGTTACATGGGCAGTATCTTGTAGTCCTGCAACGTTGTGCTAAATAACTAAAATATGCCATACAGAAACAGTCCGACTTATCTGGACTGTTTGCGCTTTTTCGTGCAGAGATAGGGACGATATGACTTCATCTATACTGATAAACTTCATATGGCAAGGTGTAGAT
>JBEVCF010000136.1:0-5280 GCA_040514355.1 Glaciecola sp. | reverse complement strand
GCTTTTAAAAGCATAACAGCTGATAACACTTTATTAATTTAAGTTATCTAGACTATTTCTGACCTAAATAGATAAAAGTTGTAGCCTAAACTCAATTGCTGTGCATATGAACCACAAATGGCTCAACTTCAATTACATGCTGTGTAATGTATTGGATGAAATCGTCATAATCCAATATCCCTATTGTGTTGATGACATTTTCGTACTCAGACAGACTGCCGTATTTGCCTAATATGATCCAATATTGTTTGGCTACAAAACTGGTGTTACTGCTCGCCAGTGTTCTCTGCTTTTAATAAACGATAACAAAGCGTCTGGAAGCTGTTCTGGGATCTGACCCACTAATAATATTTCTACATGGCAATCGTTCATGAATTCCTGATGGTGTTGAATCAAAGTATCAATTGTCGCAGTGCGTAGCGTGCGTGAGTACGCTGATCTCAATACCTTTATGTGATGGTAAATACAACTCTGGCAAGGGGGCTGAGCGCCTTGATGGTTGTGATATACAGGCTTGATGTAAAGCCAATAAGCGTGCTTGACACCCAGCTGGGGAGTGAGCAGCAAAAGTATATATATTCCCTGAGGCAAATTTTGCAAAAGGATGAAGGGGATTACACGTTACTTTATTAACCTCTTGTACACGTTTGATGGGATCCATACACGTGGCTGAAAACTCTTGGCAAATCGTGTTAATTTCTGCCTCGATACTAGCTAGGGTAGGCTGGTAGTTCAGGTAGGTCTGTTCTAATAGCGTACTGCAAGTAACAACATCTGCATGCGCACACTCCATGGTCAACGTGATCTGCTGCATATCAGTCACGGCTGCAACAGTGTAGTGATGATTTGCCAAAACCGTATGGCATCCCGGTGCAAGGGCCGAACCGCGCATGAGGGTATGTTCATATAAGTGTGCTAAGCCAGGAAAATCATCTGGATCATCAAAATATCCGGTGTGGATGACTAAACGCAATTGCGAATTAGACGGCTGTTGGGTAATATTAATCTCGTATGCAGGCATTGTTTCTAGCTCAACATTCAATGTACGGTCTTTGATACAAAAACGCATCTTTTCAACACAGTATAGTCACGATAAGCATAAAGTATGAATATGTTTTGCCGATGGCTTTGATATAATGTTGCTATCTCAAATACTTAGGTCTAGTCATGAAAATTTTTGTCATGCGTCATGGTGAAGCACAACTCGTTGCTGAAAGTGATAAGCAACGCGCCTTGACACTAGTAGGCCAACAGCAAGCAACAGCAGCTGCAACTTGGTTACAAGCTCAATATTTATTGGACAAGCCAGTCGATTTAGCTTTGGTGTCACCCTATATTAGAACACAGCAAACCTTTGCCCAGGTCAATAAGGTGATCGACTGTGCTGTGACAGAAACATCGCAAGACATCACTCCTAGCGGTGTTGTGACATGCGCTCATGACTACCTTTCGACCTTACTCGAGATTAAACCATCCATCGAACATGTGTTAGTGGTGTCACACATGCCATTTGTTAGCTATTTTGTCGATGCGCTGTGTAACACAGAGCATACCCCTTTATTTGCCACTGGCGCCATTGCTGTGATCGACTATGATCGCCACAGCCACACTGGTCAAATTCTTACGCATTATCAAGGCTAATTCGCGCAGACTTTCAGATCAAGGAAACACATGAAACGCCGATAAACGCTATATCAACAAGTTATATGGATAGTTTTAAACAATGGCGAAAACGAACAAATCATTTAAGAGAGTGGCGAAAGCAGGTAAATCGTTACCTACCCAGATAAAAGAAATTTTGCATTACCACGTCTCGCAAAGTGATATCGCTGCTGATGCAGAATTTCGCTCTCTAATTGTGGCACTTAATAAACTGGATCGTAAAGTTAACACAGTCAAAAAACAGATCATCGAACAGCGCAAATCCAACGTTTTAGTGGTGGATTCAGCGCGCTGGTCAAAAATGAAAAAGTAAAGTAAACGACGTAAAATCAATTATCTGAGGCGGATACGGGAGGGGTATAATACTGTGGCATGACCCTCACCGATTCGATCATGTTTTCACTACACGCTATAATCTCAACAGGGTAGCCAGCGATCCGCAAAGACAAACTGTGCTCAGGAATTTCTTGCAATTCTTCCAAAATCAAGCCGTTCATGGTTTTCGGGCCCTCAGTGGGAAATGCCCAATTCATCTCTTTATTTAGGTCGCGGATATTGGTACTGCCATCAACTAACACACTGCCGTCTTGTTGTTGATTGGTATTGAGATGGGCATCGGGGATCATATTGGTCGTAAAGTCACCAATGATTTCTTCTAAAATATCTTCTAGCGTCACCAAGCCCTGGATATCGCCATATTCATCAACGACTAAACCAATACGTTCACGTTCCGATTGAAACTTGTACATCAGGGTATGCAAAGGGGTGGAGTCCGGCGTGTAATAAATTTCACGCACAGCACGAAGCAAGGTCGCTTTGGTAAATTGATCTTTGGAGAGTAAGCGCAAGGCATCACGCACGTGCACAAAACCAACCGCATCATCAATGGTATCGCGATATAATAACACACGTGTATGTTGGGCATAGGTCAGTTGTTTTTGGATATCTTTCCACTCGTCATTGATATCGATGGCCACTATCTCATTGCGCGGCACCATAATATCTTCAGCAGTCACATTTTCAAGCTCCAGCACACTGAGCAACATGTCCTGGTGTTTTTTGGGGATCAATGAACCTGCTTCGTAGACCACAGTTCGCAATTCTTCAGGGCTTAATTCATCGCCTTGCGCATCGGTAGGGTTGATTTTGATCAGCGCTAACAACCCATTTGTCACACCGTTTACGGCCCAAACGAAAGGGAACAAGATGAATAATAGCGGGCGCAGTAAGTAAGAACTGGGGAACGCTATTTTTTCTGGATACAGTGCGGCGAGTGTCTTGGGGGTGACTTCGGCAAATACCAGAATCACCAGTGTCAGTGCAAATGTCGCGATGGCAATGCCGACATCACCAAATAAGCGCAAACCAATCACCGTGGCCACTGCCGATGCCGCGATATTAACCAAGTTATTGCCGATAAGGATCAAACCGATAAGTCGGTCGGGGCGGTCAAGGAGTTTTTGGACGCGATTTGCCGTGCGATGGCCTTCATTTTTAAGATGCTTTAGGCGGTAGCGGTTGAGCGACATCATGCCCGTTTCTGAGCTAGAAAAATATGCAGAACACAAAATCAACACACCTAGGATGATGAATAATGTGCTAGTAGAAATACTGTCCAAAAAGGTTCCTTAAATAAAACGATCACAGCGTACTTTATACGAACTTGGGATGGCGCACAACCAGTACGTAGTCGGGTTTTATTGTTATGGGTGACGGGTTAAAAGGGAACTAACCTGAAGGTGAATTTGTTGCAAGGTTATGTCAACAAGATATCTTGAACAAAGCGACTGCCAAAATAACCCAGGGTGAGTATCGCAACACCGACGGAGGTGATGACTAAAATCGTCTTTGGGGTTAAGCCCCAGCGCTTTTGCCAAAATAGCATTGCAACAAATAACAACAAGGCGCTCGCACTCAAAACGGTTTTGTGCGCGTATTCTTTGGCAAACATCGTATCGAGGGTCAAAAAGCCACTGATCAAGGCAAACGTTAACAGGATACTACCAATATAAATCAAGCGCAGTACCCAATGCTCTACCTGTAACAAAGGGGGGAGGGTCAGGACAGTTGGATTGAGTTGCTTGGTTTTGAGCTGTTGGTGAATGTAACGCATTTGTAAGGCATAGAGCAGGGCAACCACCACACAGCCATACCCCGTAAGCGATAATACCACATGGGTGACCATTGGAGCTTGGGTATCCTGATCTAATATATATGACTCTGGCGCGACAATCGCCAGTAGGCAAGTCAAACCGGCAAAGCCCAATGTCACTGATAATAAAGACCACTGCGTAATAAAAACATGCGATAAGGTCAGGACCACGACCATTGTCCACGCCAGTAACGATACGACATTGACCATACTCAATTGCGCACTACCGTCTAAGACAGCTGCACCGAAGGCATTCGCCATTACAAAACCGTGCAGTAACAAGGCACACAATACCGTACCGAGTACGGCAAAGCGTTGGGTTCGATTGGGTGTCGTGCCCGCAAAAAACAACTTTGCCACGTATACGGCGGGGACGAGATATGTGATTAGCGCTAATGCAAGAATGGGCAGTTGCATGGCGGTCCTTGTAAAGAGGCGTTTGTTATACTTGATATCGCTTTTATACCCCGTATTTTTATTTATTTTACGCCTAAACGCAATAAGCACTTAACGATGTGGGCGATAAAACGGTATACTTGAAGGTATGTATATATAAAGGACCCATTTTGATGTTTGAAAGTTTAACGGATCGCCTATCCTCCACACTCAAAAATATCAGCGGTAAAGGCCGTCTGACTGAAGACAATATCAAAGACACGTTGCGCGAAGTGCGCATGGCATTATTAGAAGCCGATGTGGCGTTGCCGGTGGTGCGTGATTTTGTTGCCCAAGTGAAAGAGCGCGCATTAGGCACAGAAGTATCTAAGAGCCTTCAACCTGGTCAGATGTTCATCAAAGTGGTGCAATCCGAACTCGAAGCGGTCATGGGCACGGCCAACGAGTCCTTGAATTTAGCCGCGCAACCACCAGCGGTCGTTATGATGGCCGGTCTACAAGGTGCGGGTAAGACCACCTCTGTCGGTAAACTGGCCAAGTTATTGACGGAACGCGACAAGAAAAAAGTCATGGTGGTTTCTGCTGACGTGTACCGTCCCGCCGCCATCGAGCAGTTAAAAACCCTAGCGAGTGATGTGGGTGTGTTATTTCATCCTTCTACCATCATGCAAAAACCGATTGATATCGTCAATGACGCGATTGCCGCTGCCAAGAAGCAATTTGTCGATGTGTTATTAGTCGATACGGCAGGTCGTTTGGCGGTTGATGAAGCGATGATGGCTGAAATTAAAGCCTTACATGCAGCGGTTAAGCCGGTTGAAACGTTGTTTGTCGTCGATGCCATGACGGGACAAGATGCGGCAAACACCGCCAAAGCCTTTGATGAAGCATTGCCATTAACCGGTGTCATCTTAACTAAAGCGGATGGTGATGCGCGCGGTGGGGCAGCGTTGTCAGTGCGTCATATTACGGGCAAACCGATCAAGTTCATTGGTATGGGTGAAAAACTCGATGCTCTAGAGCCCTTCCATCCAGACCGTCTCGCATCTCGTATTTTGGGTATGGGCGAT
>JBEVCF010000135.1:16868-19414 GCA_040514355.1 Glaciecola sp. | reverse complement strand
TTTATATACCGATGAAAGTGCATTTTCTAAATTTTCAGGCTGAGTCCCACCAGCCTGAGCCATATCAGGACGACCGCCACCTTTTCCACCTACTTGAGAGGCAACAAAGTTAACTAACTCGCCTGATTTTACTCGGCCAACCAGATCAGATGTCACTCCGGCGATTAAGTTGACCTTGTTTTCCCCTGGAACACCTAACACGATGACCCCGGATGAAAGCTTCTGCTTAAGTTCGTCTAACATACCACGAAGCGCTTTTGCCTCAATGCCTGGTAAATTAGCCACTAGCACTTTTATACCCTTAATTTCTTGTACTGAGCTTATCAAATCAGCACCTTGTTGACTTGCAAGCTTTTGTTTAAAGGCATTCAGTGTTTTTTCCAATTTTTTAATTGCGTCTTGCTGTTGTTGCGTACGCTCTACCAATCCTTGTACGTCAGTTTTACAAATTGAGCTCAATGTATTTAGGATTTTTTGTTGTTCTTGTACGAGCTCTAAAGCTTGTTGGCCCGTGACAGCTTCTATACGTCTTACACCAGATGCAATACCACTTTCTGAAGTAATTTTGAAAAATCCAATATCGCCTGTAGCGTCTACATGCGTACCACCACACAATTCTGTAGAAAACGCCCCCATGCTCACCACGCGTACTTTCTCGTCGTATTTTTCACCAAACAAAGCCATTGCACCACTAGCTTTGGCTTCATCCAAATCCATCAACTGTGTTTGCAAAGTCATGTTATTGCGAATTTGTTCATTCACACTTTGTTCTATTTGTTGTAACTCATCTGCCGTCACCGCTTCGAAGTGTGCGAAGTCAAAACGCAACTTTTCATGGTCAACTAATGAACCTTTTTGGTTCACATGTTCGCCGAGAATATTACGCAAAGCTGCGTGCAATAAGTGTGTCGCACTGTGATTAAGGGTAATCGCCTTTCTTCTATTGGCGTCCACGTGAGTATGCACAGTATCACCAACTTTCAAATTCGATTTCGCATTACCACGATGGGCGAACGCAGCTTGTAATTTCTGAGTATCAGTGACACTAAACACAACAGTACCATCACTTGATAAAATGTCCCCGCAGTCACCGACTTGACCACCAGACTCTGCATAAAAAGCCGTTTTATCCAAAATCACCGTGGCAACTTGACCTGCTTCAACACTCTCAACAGACGCATTATCAACAATCAATTCTAGAACGGTTCCGGTTTCAGATAAGCCATCGTAACCAGCAAATTCAGTTGCATGGCTAATATTCAACGTGTCATTGTAATCAGTGCCAAAGTTACTGGCTTTTTGTGCTCGCGCGCGTTGCTCGGCCATTGCATCTGCAAAGCCCGCTTCATCAATCGTAAAGTTTTGTTCGCGTGCGACATCTGCGGTTAAATCAGCTGGGAAGCCATAAGTGTCGTAAAGTTTAAAGACGACATCTCCAGGAATAACATCCCCTTGTAACTCACTTAAAGCTTGGTTCAGGATATTCATGCCACGGTCAAGCGTTTTGGAGAACTGTTCTTCTTCCGTTTTTAATACTTTCTCGACAACAGGTAATTGCTCGACTAACTCTGGGTAAGCTGCACCCATTTGTTCGCACAATGCGCTGACTAATTTATAAAAGAAGATATCATCGGCACCGAGTTTGTAACCGTGACGTACCGCACGACGAATAATACGGCGCAGTACATAGCCTCGTCCTTCATTAGATGGCATGACACCATCGGCAATCAGGAAACTACAAGAGCGAATATGGTCAGCAATGACGCGAAGGGATTTGTTTTCTAAATCATCGGTTCCAACAACGTTGGCTGCCGCTTTGATCAAGGCTTGGAAAATATCAATTTCGTAGTTACTGTGCACATTTTGCAAAATAGCCGAGATCCGCTCTAAACCCATACCGGTATCAATCGACGGTTTTGGCAACGGTACCATTGAACCATCAGCTGAGCGGTTAAATTGCATGAAAACCAAGTTCCAAATTTCGATAAAGCGGTCGCCATCTTCTTCAGGCGTGCCAGGTTTCCCTCCCCAAATGTGTTCGCCGTGATCATAAAATATCTCAGAACAAGGACCGCATGGACCGGTATCGCCCATTGACCAGAAATTGTCTGACGTTGAGATACGAATAATTTTGTCTTCTGGTAAACCAATCTGCTCGTGCCAAATACCAAAAGCCTCATCGTCTTCGTGATACACCGTGACCAACAACTTTTCAGCCGGTAGGCCTAATGTTTCAGTTAAAAAGGTCCAGGCAAAGCGAATCGCGTCTGCTTTAAAGTAATCACCGAAGGAGAAGTTACCTAACATTTCAAAAAAGGTATGGTGACGAGCGGTATAGCCTACATTATCTAAATCGTTGTGTTTGCCACCTGCGCGCACACAGCGTTGCGACGAAACAGCCCTGACATAAGAGCGTTGTTCGGTACCAAGAAAGACATCTTTAAACTGATTCATGCCCGCATTGGTGAATAAAAGTGTCGGGTCATCTGCTGGTACAAGCGAGGAACTAGACACTACTTGGTGCTGGTTTTGAGCAAAATAATCCA
>JBEVCF010000135.1:8161-16858 GCA_040514355.1 Glaciecola sp. | reverse complement strand
GTACAAAGTTTAGACACATTGGCAAAAAAAGAAACCGTAAAATAGCATAATTTTTTCGCAGTTTTAAGCATTTATCCTCTGATTTTCAAATCATAAATAGTGTTAGTCAGAATCAGAAAACGTTGGTTATTCAGATAGGTTTTGCCGTCACGGCAAAAGCGATTTCATCGTGTGAAAAACCGCGATACTGCAAAAAGCGCATTTGCTTTTGTCGTTTCGTAAAATCTTGCTCGACCTCTTCCCCAAATTTTTTGATTTTCACCGCCAGGGCATGTTCAAACCAATCAATATCTAATTCCTCGACCGTTGCTTGTAACAGAGAATTATCGAGGTTGTGGGGAGAGGCGGCTTGCTTGATACGTTGCCACCCTTGGCCCTTAGCAAGACCATTGCGGATAAAATGATAAGTAAACCGAGCATCACTTTGAATATCTTTATCAACAAACTGTTGCAGTACTTCGAGGATCAACTCATTGGGAAAATCATCACGATTGACTGGGTTAGAGAGTTTTTGTACTAATTCGGCATAACTGTGCTCACGACGCGCTAACAAGCGTGTAATTTTGTGTCGGAGTTGTTGTTTTGTTTCACGATCATCAGGTTCGGTAAATGCGTGTTCTACATCCGTCATTTGCTTCTCAAAGTGAACTAAAATATAGTCTGCATGGTAAATAAAACAAAGTCCCTTGTCACCTATACCACATGTCATATTCAATCCGTCATTGTGATGCTATTGCCCACATCCCAGAATCTACATGGGCGACATGCTTTGCCCAAGGTGGGCCAGCACTGCAATATCCCTTTTTAAAAGCACTAGAAGACAGCGGTAGTGTCGGGGGCGATTCAGGTTGGCAGCCCAAGCATCTCCTCATTTACCACAACGAAGTAATCTGTGCGATTTTACCTGGTTATGTAAAACACCACAGTTATGGTGAGTATGTGTTTGACCATGCATGGGCCAATGCCTATGCGCAACACGGTTTAAACTATTACCCCAAATGGATCAATGCCATCCCATTTACGCCCGTCACAGGACAGCGTATTGGTTTTGTATCCGGCAGTGAAGTAAGCGTCATTTATCAATATCTCAATACTGCCCTACCGCAGTGGTTGGAAGAGCAAGGCTATCATTCAGGGCATATCCTGTTTGCCAACGATGCTGAAAGGCAGCAATTTCAAGCACAAACATCCTTTGCTCATAGATGGTCCTTACAATTTGAATGGCGCAATCAACAGTATCTAGACTTTGACCATTATTTATCTTTTATGGTGGCAAGACGGCGGAAAACCATCAAAAAAGAACGCCAAAAAATTGCTCAACAAGGTTTGGTAATAGAACAATTTTACGGTGACTCACTGACACCTGAGATCATGGCTGTTTTTTATGAATGCTACCAAGCGACGTATCTAAAACGCAGTGGCCATACAGGTTATCTTAGCCAAGCGTTTTTTACGCAAATACTGCGTGATTTTCAGGACAGCCTGATGGTCGTTATGGCCTTCCATGAAGCTCGTCCTGTTGCCAGTGCCTTGTTTCTCTATGATAAATGTGATTTATACGGACGCTACTGGGGCGCGCTGGAGGAGTTTGATGGACTGCATTTTGAATGCTGCTACTATCGTGGTATCGAATTTGCGATAGCAAACGACATTCAGCGGTTTAATCCAGGCACACAAGGTGAGCACAAGATTTTGCGTGGGTTTGCCCCTGTTTTCTGCCATTCATTTCATTATTTACAGCACCCTGATTTTGCAACTGCGGTTGAAGATTTTGTCCGCCGAGAAGCAACAGGGATCCATGCCTACAAATTACAATGTGATGAGTTGTTGCCCTTCAAACAAGAATAAATAGGGCGTCAAGTTCCCCTTTCAACATTTCCCAACTCATCCTTTTTGTGTTAAAAGTTCTCACCATAATAAAACGTTACAATCGACAGGATATACGAATGAAAAAAACGACTCTTGCAATATTAATCGCAAGTACCTTCACGCTTGGTGCTTGTACCCAACCCGCAACACAAACCGAAACCTCGCAAATTCAAAGCACCGTTCAAGCGCCAGCTTCTGCTGAACTGGGTGCGTTTGGCATAGAATTAGATGCGCGCGACCAAAGCGTAAAACCAGGCGATGACTTCTTTATGTACGCCAGCGGTACGTGGTACAAGAACTTTGTATTGCCCAGTGATAAAACACGCTATGGTGCATTTTCAAAATTAGCGGATCGCTCAAACGAACGCGTCAAAGAAATTATCGATGAGTTATCGGCCAAAGAAAGCCTGAACGGTACTGAAAAAATGGTAGCTGATTTTTATAACGCTTACATGGATACCGAGACCCTCAACAAAAAAGGGATCTCGCCTTTACAAGCGGATTTAGACAAGATCAGTGCAGCAAACGATCTCAACGCAATGACCGCAATCTTTGGTGAGGCATGGCTGACAGGTGGCACCACACCTATCTGGGGTGGCCTGTGGACCAATCGCTTAGATCCTAATGAATATCAGTTACAATTAGGTGTAGGTGGTTTAGGTATGCCAGACCGCGATTATTATTTAGTGGAATCTGAGCGCTTTGCCACAATCCGCGCTGAATATGAGAAGAACATTGCAGAACTACTTGGCTTTACTGGAAAAACACCCGAGGAAGCATCCGTATTAGCGTCTAAAATCATGGCTTTCGAAACGCAGATCGCTGAACTACAGTGGCCTCGTGAAAAACGTCGCAACCGCGATTTGACCTTAAACCAATTTGACCGTGACGCATTTGAAGAGACATTCACCGGCTTTGCTTGGGATACGTTCTTTGCCTCATCTGGTTTGCAAATACCCCATATCAATGTTACGCAACCACAGCCGGTGAAGGATATGATCGCTTTGTTGAATGATACAGACCTAGAGACATTAAAAGCGTATGCCAAGTATCATTTAGTATCGAATAACGCCTCATTGTTATCAGAAGACATTTATGCAGCCAACTTTGCATTCTACAACACGGTTTTAAACGGTCAAAAAGAGCCTCAGCCGCGTTGGAAGCGTGCCATTGCAGCCATGTCCGGTACTGAATCGCTAGGTTTTGCAATTGGCGAAATCTATACCGCGCGTTACTTCCCTGAAAGCTCTAAAGCGCAAATGTCAGAATTGGTTGAAAACTTGCGCAAAGCATTAGGTGAGCGTATTGAAAACCTGGATTGGATGGGGGCGGAGACCAAAGTCAACGCCTTAGAAAAACTCGCAGCTTTCCGTCCAAAAATTGGTTACCCAGATGTCGGGATTGATTTCACTGGTTTGAATATCAAGGCTGATGATGTTATTGGCAACGTGCGCACTTTGCGTAAATTCTTCCAAGCAAAAGATGTCGAAAATGAGTTAAAACCGACGGATCGCGAACGCTGGGGCATGGTGCCACAACGCGTCAACGCTTACTACAATTCTTCATTTAATGAAATTGTTTTCCCGGCAGCGATTTTACAACCGCCATTCTTTGATCCGAACGCGGATCCTGCCGTGAACTATGGCGCGATTGGCGCAGTCATCGGTCACGAAATGGGACATGGGTTTGATGACCAGGGTTCAAAATCAGATGCGAATGGTATTCAGCGCAATTGGTGGACAGATGAAGATCGCGCCGCATTTGAAACCAAAACACAAATGCTTGTCGAACAGTACTCTCAGTATGAGCCGATCCCAGACAACTTCGTCAATGGTAAAAACTCACTGGGTGAGAACATCGGTGATGTCGGTGGCCTAGCCATGGCTTATCACGCTTACAAGCTGAGTTTAAATGGTCAAGAAGCACCGATTATTGATGGTACCACTGGCGATCAACGCTTCTTCTTGGCTTGGGCTCAAGTGTGGCGTGAAAAGCGCACCGAAGAAAGTATGTTAAATCAACTCCGCGGTGGCACACACGCGCCAGGTCGATATCGTGCACTTGCCCCGCGCAATCACGATGCATGGTATGAGGCCTTTGATGTGAAACCAGGCGACGCACTGTATCTCGCACCAGAGGATCGTGTGCGGATTTGGTAAATTCCATAAAGAAAAATAAAACGCCCCTTAGCACTATCACGTCGGGGCGTTTTTTTTACTGTATTTTAGGCTGCGAATTCCGCCAAGGACTTAGGTCTGGCAACAACCGAGTGCAACTCCCAAAAATACTGATGAGAGTCATACTGAGCAGAGTCCAAATCGACACTCGACAACCGATTTGGATCAGTGAATATCATGGTTGCAGACGGTAAAGAAGCAAGCGGTTGACGTGCGTCTTTTTGGGTAAAGTAACGCGCAAAATCATGCTCCAGCGCTATCGTCAATGGATACTGCTGCGCATCATCAGGCATGGCGCCACGATTCACTTTTAGCACCGTTTGCCAAGCACTATCTAATTCGACGTTATACTGCTCAACGAGATACTGCCCCACTTGCTGGAAAAACACTTGCCAACCAGAAGGCATCGATTTGTCGGCATTAAAAAAGCGTACTGCCCAAGTCAATAAGGGATAGGCGTCAGGTGTAGCCGTGACATCATCAAGCAAGCGATGCATAAAGTCTCCAGCTTGAACCCCATGTTCCCACTGCAAATACCGCATTACGTAGCGCAGTAAGCCATAGCCATCGGCCATCACATAAACCTCATACAAGGCTTTCATTTTATTTAAATCGGCCTCAGTGTAACTGTAGGTAGAGGTCAAAAAGCTGTGTTCGTCGGCTTTGATCGCATATTTTTGGATATACTCAGGATCGGCCATCGGGCTATTCGGCAACAACTGAGTAGGATAAGCTTTGACCGACACATCCATATCAATATAACGTTGCAAATCGGCTTGGAAGGAAGCTAGAGTCATCCCTGGTAAGCCAATCATTAAATCCGTAGACAGGGGTAAATTCAACTCCGTGAATGCTTCTGCTAACTCATCATAGCGCTGAGTGCGGATATTCTTGCGATTGATGACTTCCAAAGTCTTCTCATCCGTAGTTTGAATTGAAATAATGCCTTGTCCAATGATCCCACCGGCCGTGAAAATTTTAATGATTTCGACCAAGCGCCACGTTGAATTTTTGGTGTAATTAACCACGATCTCTTGTGGGTAACCGTATTTTTGTTTGGTATCCACAATGAATTGAGATATTTCTATGTCGCGGTCATACAAACCGTAATTAGCATCGGCGATCCACATCACCCGGATCTGGTTTTTGCCGATCCACGTGATCTCGTCTTTGACCCGTTCTAAATCAAATTTGCGAATTTTTTGGTTAGTTGCACTGCCCCAATCACAAAAGGTACAACCATAAGGACAGCCGCGGTTCGTTTCGATAATCGCAGCTTCGACGCGTCCTTGATACTCATCAAATAAGCCAGATAAGTAAGGTGAAGGTACCGTGTCAGGTTGCTTCATCCGTTCCCGATCCGGTGTGCGGATAAAGCGCCCTGTGGTGCGCTCTCGATAGGTAAGCCCGGTAACCGTTGCTAGGGCACGCAAATCGGCTTCAATCCGACCTTTTTCCGTGCGCTGTAGGGTTTTAACAATCTCCACTATAGTGATTTCGCCCTCTCCTCGGACCGCGATGTCCACCGAAGGATGGACTTTGAGAAAGTCCTCACATGCTTGTGGGTAATCTGGTGTACTTGGACCGCCGTGGATGGTGTAGTTACCCGCATTGTGTTGCACCACGGCCTGGGAGATCTGCATATTTAAATCAATCGACCACATGTAATTACTAAATAGCCACACCCCAGGTCCGAATTTTTTGTAAGGGCCGTTGATAAGATCTTGTGGTTCCATGTAATTTAAAGGAATGAGATTGAAGTGCTTAGTTAAAACGCCATCATCATGGTGCAACAAGGCCGAATACAATACACCCAGTGCCAGCGGGAAATGATTTTCCATGTGGGGGACAAAGTATACGGGGATCCGAGTATCAACCGGTGTATCACGCCATCGTTTACTCAGCGTCAGTGCGTTGTCTGTTTGGGTAGAAAAAGGGACTAAATCATGTTCGGTTTGGGCAATGATTTCTTTTTTATGCGCTAACAAACCCAATTCAAAATACCGTTTGGTCACAGCAGGCACATCGATTTCACTGGGTAAAAATGGCTTATTGCGCATAACGTTGTCCACAGACTGACCATCGGCAAAAGCTAACAAGCACATGGCCTCAAATGCATTCACTCTGACAAAACAATGATATTTAGCCGACCATGCCACTAAGCCATGCTCTGATAAAGACAGCGCAAAATGCGTACTTAAACGAAACTCAGCATCTGCGCTGACATCTATTGTGTCAGTTGCGTTGAGCTCAGGCTCTATGGGCTCAATGACAGGTGGGGAAGCAACCGGTTCAGATAGTACAGCATTCACTTCGCGATACTGTTGTATGCGATGTTCAATTTTTGTGCGATCAAGCGCAGCAAATACCCGCTGCATAAATGGCGCCTGCCAGACCTCAGTCACGACATCATCAGATGAATTTGCGCAAGCCAGGTGTGTGAGAATGAAGATATCCGCATCGCCAAGTGGGATAGATTGGGTGGTACCCGAGACATTGGCCAATAACGGCATGCCATTGCGAAAGAAAATGATCTTATAAGGGTTTAAGAACAAACCGTGCACCTATTATTATTAGAATGGTCACTTGATGGTTTGAGCATAAACCCTTGCCGATAGCTTGTAAAGATTAGCCGTTGAGATTAGGCCCTAACCACTGTTGCGCAGTTTCGTTCGTCCAACCTTTGCGCTGGGCATAATCCTCAGCTTGATCCTGTTGAATTTGTGCCACCGCAAAATAACGTGATTCAGGGTGTGCAAAATACCACCCCGATACAGACGCACCTGGCCACATCGCATAACTTTCGGTTAACCGCATGCCTATGCGTGCTTCAACCTGCAATAAATCCCAAATGAGCTGCTTTTCGGTGTGTTCTGGACAGGCTGCATAACCTGGTGCAGGACGGATCCCTTGGTATTGTTCTCGGATTAACGCTTGGTTATCCAAGGCCTCATCCGGCGCATAGCCCCAGTGCACTTTGCGAACTTGTTCATGCAAATATTCCGCAAACGCTTCGGCGAAGCGATCAGCCAAAGCTTTGACCATAATACCGTTATAATCATCCCCTTGCGCAATATAATGTTCGGCTAATTCATCTTCACCAATCCCGCCAGTCACCGCAAAAGCACCAACATAATCAGTGCGTCCGGAACTCAAGGGCGCGATAAAATCACTTAAACAGTAATTGGCGCCTTTGGGCTTGTGAGTTTGTTGACGTAAATGATGCGCAACAACTGTACTACTTGCTGCCCCATTGGCACTGGCAGATTCTATATAAATATCATCCCCAACGCTGTTTGCAGCAAATAAGCCAAATACACCCTTGGCTTGCAGCGAACCGTCTTTGATTAATGTCGCTAACATGGCTTGTGCATCGTTGAACAATTGGGTAGCTTCCTTACCCACGATTTCATCATCCAAAATACGGGGGAACTTGCCAGCTAAAGACCACGTCATGAAAAACGGGGTCCAATCAATGTAATTAACCAGTACATCTAGGCTGACAGAGACTTCTTGTACGCCCAGTTGCTTGGGTGTCACGATGCGTTGCTCAGCCCAATTACAGCTAAACGCATTGGCTCTGGCTTCTGCTAACGTCACCGGTTTGCTACGTGGCTTTTTCCGCGCATGTTGCATGCGTACGGTCTCATATTCTGCAGCTAGTTTTTCGGCAAAAATAGGACGCTGCTCTTGCGATATCAGCTGCTGACACACACCCACAGCCCGACTGGCATTGGGGACATACACCACAGGGTGATCGTAATTTTGTTCAATTTTGACTGCTGTATGGGCTTTAGACGTCGTCGCACCACCAATTAGTAACGGTAAGTCCATGCCCAAGCGCTGCATTTCTTTGGCTACATAGACCATTTCGTCTAGAGAAGGCGTTATCAAACCTGACAAACCGATCATATCGGCGTTTTCATCTTTAGCAACTTGTAAAATCTTTGCACAAGGTACCATTACGCCAAGATCAATGACCTCGAAGTTATTACATTGCAACACAACACCCACGATGTTTTTACCAATATCATGCACATCGCCTTTTACGGTCGCCATCACAACCTTGCCATTGGATTGGCTTTTACCGTCTTTTTCGGCTTCGATAAAGGGTTGCAAATGGGCTACCGCTTTTTTCATAACCCGTGCCGATTTAACCACTTGAGGTAAGAACATCTTACCTTCACCAAACAAATCACCCACCACGTTCATACCATCCATTAAAGGCCCTTCAATCACGTGTAATGGACGTTCTGCTGCTAATCTTGCCGCTTCCGTATCTTCGATAATGTAATCGGTGATCCCTTTGACTAGTGCATGTTCAAGACGCTTGTGCACTGGGGCCTCACGCCAAGACAAATCTTCTTCTTTGGCGGCTTTGCCATCCCCTTGATATTCAGGCGCAATCGCTAACAAGCGGTCCGTCGCGTCAGGATCGCTATTGAGGATCACATCTTCAACCGCTTGGCGTAAACGCTCTGGGATCTCATCATACACTTCTAACTGCCCCGCATTCACGATTGCCATATCCATTCCTGCACGAATCGCGTGATATAAAAATACGGAGTGCATGGCTTCACGGACAGGGTTGTTACCGCGAAATGAAAAAGAAATATTGGATAAACCACCTGAGACATGACAATGAGGTAGG
>JBEVCF010000135.1:0-8151 GCA_040514355.1 Glaciecola sp. | reverse complement strand
AGGTTTTGGCGAATTTTGCGCGTGGCTTCGATAAAATCAACCGCGTAATTATTGTGCTCTTCAATACCTGTTGCAACGGCAAAGATATTTGGGTCAAAGATAATATCTTCAGGCGGAAACGCCACTTGTTCAGTCAAAATTTTATAGCTGCGCGCACATATTTCGTATTTGCGTTCAATGGTATCCGCTTGACCTTTTTCATCAAAAGCCATAACAACGGTAGCTGCACCATAGCGCTTGATGAGTTTCGCTTGCTCAACAAATGCTGCCTCACCCTCTTTGAGGCTAATCGAGTTCACCACGGCTTTGCCTTGTACACACTTTAAGCCGGCCTCAATGACTGACCATTTGGACGAATCAATCATGATCGGGACTTTGGAAATATCTGGCTCGGCAGCAATCAAATTCAAAAAGCGAACCATTGCGGCTTCTGAATCAAGCATCGCCTCATCCATATTAATATCGATGATTTGTGCGCCGTTTTCCACTTGTTGCTTGGCAACATCCAATGCCGTTTCATAATCTTCTTCTAGAATAAGTCGCTTGAAGATCGCCGAACCGGTAACATTGGTCCGTTCTCCAATGTTAATAAATCGCGACGCTGCTAAACTTTCTTGAGACATGTTCACTTCCTTACAGCGTAAAAGGTTCTAAACCGGACAAACGCATTCTCACAGCTGTCTCAGGTGTCTGTCTTGGAGCTACACCTTGGGTGACGCGTTTAAATGCAGCGATGTGTTCAGGTGTGGAGCCACAGCACCCACCAACAATATTCACCAAGCCTGCTCGCGCCCATTCACCAATGTGCTCCGCCATTTCATCCGCACCCAAATCATACTCCCCAAATTCATTGGGTAAGCCAGCGTTGGGATGCGCTGAAACAAGGGTCTCACTAACTGACGCCAATTCATCAACATATTGACGTAATAAATCAGGGCCAAGAGCACAGTTCAAACCAAATGAAAACGGCTGTAAATGACGCATAGAATGATAAAAGGCAGTGGTCGTTTGACCAGACAAGGTGCGCCCAGACGCATCCGTGATGGTACCAGACACCATAACTGGCAAGCGTATGGCAAGTTTTTCAAATACATTTTCAACAGCAAATGCAGCAGCCTTGGCGTTGAGCGTATCAAAAATCGTTTCTAGCATAATGATATCTACCCCGCCCTCTATCAAAGCTTCGGTGGATTCTTCATAAGCGGTAACTAACTCATCAAAGGTGACATTGCGAGCACCTGGATCATTTACGTCTGGTGATATAGATGCAGTACGGTTAGTTGGACCTAATACGCCCGCGACAAAGCGAGGCTGCTCGGGCGAAGCATATTGGTCTGCCACCTCGCGTGCAATTTTCGCAGCGGCAACATTGATAGCTCGACTATACGCTTGCATATCGTAATCCGCCATAGCTATGGTGGTCGCATTGAAGGTATTGGTTTCGATAATGTCCGCGCCGGCTTCAAAATACGCAGCATGAATCGCTTTGATTGTGTCAGGTTGAGTGAGAACCAAAAGATCATTATTGCCTTTCACATCACAATGCCAGTCAGCGAACTGCTCACCTCGATAATCGCTTTCGGTAAATTGATAGGCTTGGATCATGGTACCCATGGCACCATCCAAAATAAGAATACGCTCTTGTGCCAAAGCGTGTAAAGTGGCAGATGGATTCACTGCGTTTCCTTAAATTGTATAACTGTGTTGCGGTAAAGTGGATAAGTCGTATGGTGTAACTTGATACACGTAATAATTGAGCCAATTGGTGTATAACAATGTGCCATGAGAGCGCCATTTTACCAATATGTCTTTAGTCGGATCATTATCGACAAAATAATTTGCGGGTACCTCAACCGATTCACCAGAGGCAGTATCTCTAATATATTCTTGTTTTAGGGTATCTGGATCATACTCAGGGTGACCAGTGATAAACACTTGGCGTTTATCTTGTGTAGCACAGATGTACGCACCAGACTCAGCGCCAGCTGCTAATACATCAATACCTGGCGTGTTTTGATAAACAGCTTGTGGAATATTGCCAAACCGAGAATGCGGGGCATAAAACTGAGGATCGAAACCACGCATGAGTTCATTTTTAGGTTGTAGTACGTTATGCGCAAAGACACCTGATAATTTTGTCGCTCGGATATCGCGCACCACGCCATGAAAGTGATACATCGCAGCATGCGCAGCCCAACACAGATAGAGCGTAGATTGCACATTAACTTGAGCCCAGTCAAAAATCTCAGTGATCTTATCCCAATAAGTCACTGCTTCATAAGCCATGAATCCCAGTGGTGCACCCGTGATAATCAGCCCGTCGTATTGCTTGTCTTTGATTTGGCTAAACGACTGATAAAACGCATCCATGTGTGATTGCGGTGTATTTTTTGGGACTTGATTATCAATGCGGATCAGGTCGATGTTGACCTGTAATGGCGTGTTTGACAACAATCGCAGGATTTGGACTTCCGTTTCGATTTTGTTGGGCATCAAATTCAAGATCCCGACTTCCATCGGTCGGATATCCTGCCCTGCTGCACGCTCAGTATCCATGACGAAGATGTTTTCTTCGGTTAGAATATCTAAGGCAGGTAATTCAACAGGGATCCGAATAGGCATAGTTCACTCCAACTCAATAACACATATATTGTGTATGATATTGAATAAAAGTCAACAAGTTTACGTCTAGACGTCTAAACGTCTTTATTTCTATTTTTTCAATCTAAACGAGTATGATAACTGATGGTTTGTGTGCCAAATGTGTACACTCATTTCAAACTATGCTTCTTCAGTTTGCCATGACCGTAATTTTGATTTTAGTTTTATCATCGCCTGACTGTGTATTTGGCTCACGCGAGATTCGCTCACACCTAATACGTCACCAATCTCACGCAAATTTAGGTCCTCGTCATAATACAAAGAAAACACAATTGCCTCACGCTCTGGTAAGTTTGTGATGGCTTGGGCTAATGCTTTTTGGAACGAGCCTTGCACTAATTCATCATACGGAGTATCAGCAAACACATTACTGTCCGTTGTGAGCACATCTTCTGCTATACCTAGATCTTCAACTCCGATCACTTTTCGGGCATTTATTTCATTAAGCATTTGGTAATACTGTGCCAGTGGCACTCCCATGTGTTGGGCAACATCAACGTTTTTTGCGTCTGCACCGGTTTGTTTCTCTACCATAGAGATGGCTTCAGCAATCGCTCTAGAATTTTTATGTACAGAGCGCGGCGTCCAATCTCCTTTGCGAATTTCATCTAACATGGCACCGCGGATCCTAATACCTGCAAAGGTTTCAAAACTCGCCCCTTTGCTGTTGTCGAATTTTTTTGCCGCTTCTAACAAACCAATCATGCCAGCTTGGATCAAATCATCAACCAACACGCTTGCTGGTAATCGAACCATTAGATGATGCGCAATACGTTTAACCAATGAGGCATGCTTATTAACTAAGTATTGCCCATTAAGCTGCTGCGTATATGCTTGTGCTTTTGTGCTCACTTTCCGCCTCCTACATCCGTGTTGTCAAACATCTATCTTGGTAGGAGGATCTTAAATGGCTCGCGGGTTTGTTGGGTAGTCGCAATTGCTTAATGTCACGTACGAAATCACCCATAAAAGCTGGGGATAAAACGTCGGCAGCAAAGCGATATCAACGTCATTTATGAGTGTAGCATACAGCAAGTGCAAAATTGGATAAGAATAGATAAGTGCAGTTTAGTGAGACATATAATCAGTGTTTAAAATCTAACCAAAGCGAGCACCAATACCATATATCGATGTATTATTTACAGGAAATTTTCAACCAAAGATAAATTCCTAGCGTATAATTAGACAACGTTGTTACATTGCGAGTTGTATTTATGACCCATTCTTACGAACCTCAAAACCATTCGGAATTCTGGGCAGAAATGGCTGATGTAAAGCCTTTGTCCGGTTCTGACTCGGTGGTTTTAAAACCACAACAAAACTCACTTGCAGCAACCCTCAAGCGTCAAGCATTAGAGTCAGAATCTCGTCATACTTTTCATGGTTTATCACTTGAGTTAACTGACTATCTTGATCCTTATGATCTATTATCGTACAAACAAAACGGGATTCAAGAAGGCGTATTCAAGAATTTACGTACCGGTAAATATCCAATTGAACAACGCATATCTCTTCAAAAATTGGCCTTAGAAGAGGCCAGACGGGTTTTAATCGATGCATTTGAAAAGAGTTTTGCACAAGGAGTTCGCGTTGTACTGATCCAGCACGGTATCGGTTTGAACAGTCAACCTAAACCAGCAAAAATGAAGAGTTACGTCAATGCCTGGCTGCCCAACCTACCCATGGTTATAGCCTTTCACTCAGCGCAAAAACAACACGGTGGAAGTGGGTCAACCTACGTTTTGCTCAAGAAAAATTCTGAACAAAAACTAATCAACCGAGAAAAACATCAAAGACGTTTCTATTGATGGGGTATCGACAAGAAGGATGGGATCCTATGCAAGTAAACTGGCGCTAGCTGTAGCGCTCATAACTGCGGCTAAAGTCATAATAATGACGGCCACAAACACACTGGTAAACCCAAACTTTCTCTTTCGCTTAATCATATACATACCTGCATAGCTATTTTGTTATTGTTTTAAACAGTACAACTGTATTTGGTCATCTAACGTTAAGTTAGTATCGCAATATGACGAAAAGTTCAGTACTTTTTGACTTTGTGTATAGTAAAGCAGTTTAAAAAAAACGCAAGAGTTACCTAGACTTACGTAAATACAAAAAATCCCGTCTACAACAAATCAATGTCGTGACGGGATTGGATTTATATGTTGAAGTACTTAGTCAACAAAACGACGTGCATTTCTGAACATGCGCATCCAGGGTCCGTCTTCGCCCCAACTATCATCTCGCCATGAATTAGCAACCGCACGGAAAACACGCTCAGGATGAGGCATCATGATCGTGACACGACCGTCTACAGAAGTTAATCCAGTAATACCATTGATAGAACCATTCGGGTTAGCAGGATACTGCTCAGTGACTTTTCCATAGTTATCAACAAAACGCAATGCAACTTGTTGTGCTGTTTCGATGTGTTGCAACGCAGCTGGACTACTAAATTCAGCATGTCCTTCGCCGTGAGAGACAGCAATTGGCATTCTTGAACCAGCCATACCGCGAAGTAAAACCGAAGCCGATTCTTGTACCTCAACCATTGCTACCCTTGCTTCAAAGCGCGCCGAATGGTTCTGGACAAAATGAGGCCAGTGCTCTGTACCAGGGATAATGCTGTGTAAATTGGACAGCATTTGACAGCCATTACAGACCCCTAAGGTAAATGTATCTTCGCGATTAAAAAACGCTTCGAACTGTGCTTTTGCAATATTATTGTACAGCACTGATTTGGCCCAACCTTCACCTGCGCCAAGTACATCGCCATAAGAGAAACCGCCGCACACAGCTAGGCCACTAAATCGGGCAAGCGTCTTATCACCCGATAAGATATCGGACATATGAACGTCAATCGCGTTGAAGCCTGCACGGTCAAATGCCGCAGCCATTTCATAATGTGAGTTGACTCCCTGCTCACGTAAAATCGCAATATCCGGACGCGCTCCTGTGGCAATATACGGTGCGGCAATATCCTCATTGATATCATAACTCAACTGAGCGTGTAACCCAGGGTTATCCAGTACTTGTTTTGCTTTATGTTCTTGTTTAGCTGTTTCGGGGTTATCACGTAATGCTTGCATCTGGTAAGTCGTTTCTGCCCACACTGTCCGTAAACGTGCACGTGAGTCGGTATAAACATGCTCACCATTTATGGAAAACTGTAGTACATCACCCGCTTGGGCACGACCTATGATTTGATAGTAAGCGCTCAATCCATGTTCACTTAAAATACGTTCCACCGCTGCCAAATCTGCTTCTTTGACCTGCAAGACAGCACCTAATTCTTCGTGGAATAAAGCGCTGACAGCATCGTGCTGTGTCGTCACATTAATCTCAACGCCACAATGACCTGCAAATGCCATCTCACTCACAGTGGTAATCAAACCACCATCAGAGCAATCGTGATATGCCATCAAGACGTCTTGTTGATGCATAGCTTGGATGGCATTGAAATATCCTTTCAAAATACTTGCATCATCCACATCAGGTACCGTATCGCCTAATGTTTGATAGACTTGTGCTAAACACGATGCCCCTAAGCGCGCCTGCTCACCACCTAGATTAACATGAATTAACACTTGTTCACCTTGGTCATGACGCAAACGTGGCGTCAACGTGTTACGAATATCGCGGACCGGAGCAAACGCAGTAATAATCAGAGACATCGGTGCAGTCACTGACTTATCCCCCGTTTCATCCTGCCATTGTGTTTTCATGGACATCGAGTCTTTGCCAACTGGAATCGTAATGTCCAATTCAGGGCACAATTCTTCACCAACGGCTTTTACCGCTTCATATAAACCTGCATCTTCACCGGGGTGACCAGCGGCTGACATCCAGTTAGCAGACAATTTTACGCGTTTGATATCGCCAATGTCAGCGGCACTTAAATTCGTTAAGGCTTCAGCAACGGCCAAGCGCGCAGAGGCGCCAAAATTAAGTAAGGCAGCGGGCGTTCTTTCCCCCATCGCCATCGCTTCACCGTGGTATGAATCAAAGGAACTAGCCGTCACAGCAACATCCGCAACAGGGATTTGCCAAGGACCCACCATTTGGTCTCGCGCTACTAGACCCGTGACAGAACGGTCACCAATGGTAATTAAGAAGGTCTTTTCCGCAACCGTCGGTAGTCTAAAGACACGCTCTACCGCCTCTTTGATTTCAATACCGCTGGTATCAAAAGTGGATGACGACACGGTTGCACTCATGACATCGCGATGCATTTTAGGTGGCTTACCTAGTAATACATCCAGCGGCATGTCAATCGGTTTATTGCCAAACTCAGCGTCAGTTAATAATAGATGTTCTTCTGCTGTAGCCTCACCAACTACAGCAAATGGCGCCCGTTCACGTTCACAAATCGCCGCAAATTTAGCCAAGTTTTCTGGTGCTACCGATAATACATAACGCTCTTGTGATTCATTACACCAGATTTCATGTGGGGACATACCTGGTTCATCATTAGGCACATTCCGCAATTCAAATACACCGCCACGACCACCATCACTGACCAGCTCTGGAAAAGCGTTAGATAGACCACCGGCACCGACATCGTGAATAAACTGGATGGGGTTGTCATCCCCCATTTGCCAACAGGTATCGATAACTTCCTGGCAGCGTCGTTCCATCTCAGGGTTATCACGCTGTACTGATGCAAAATCTAAATCTGCATTCGATTGACCCGAGGCCATAGAAGAGGCAGCACCGCCGCCTAAACCAATATTCATAGCAGGGCCACCCAACACAATGAGTTTGGCACCAACCGTAATCTCGCCTTTTTGGGTGTGTTCCTTACGAATATTACCCAATCCACCAGCAATCATGATTGGCTTGTGGTAACCGCGCACTTCTACCCCATTAAAGCTATTCACTTCTTGCTCATAAGTACGGAAATACCCGAGTAGATTCGGACGGCCAAATTCATTATTGAAGGCCGCGCCACCTAGTGGTCCCTCTAGCATAATATCTAACGCGGATACAATACGCTCTGGTTTGCCATACGGCACTTCCCACGGCTGTTCAAAACCTGGAATAGACAAGTTGGATACACTAAAACCAACCAAACCCGCTTTGGGTTTTGAGCCGCGACCCGTAGCACCTTCATCTCTGATTTCACCACCTGACCCGGTTGCAGCACCGGCAAACGGTGCAATGGCTGTAGGATGGTTGTGGGTTTCGACTTTCATTAAGATATCAATATGTTCCGAGTGATACTCGTATTGATGCGAGGTTGGCGATGGGAAAAAACGCCCCGCAACGTTGCCTTCCATAACAGCCGCATTGTCAGCATAAGCCGAATGTACGTTGTCTGGCGTGACCTCATAGGTATTTTTGATCATCTTAAATAAAGATTTGGGTTGATTGATACCATCAATCGTCCAATCGGCATTAAATATTTTATGACGACAATGCTCCGAGTTTGCTTGGGCAAACATGTAGAGCTCAATATCATTGGGGTTGCGTCTGTCTCTTATACAC